>CAZEOR010000006.1:0-22958 GCA_964513695.1 uncultured Thiobacillus sp. | reverse complement strand
CTGGATGCGGCCGACGCCGATGCGGCCCACGTAGCTGTTGTAGTCCAGGGCGGAAATCTGCAGTTGCAGCGGCGCATCCTCGTCGGTGGCCGGCGGCGGCACGTGCTTCAGCACGGTCTCGAACAGGGGCTTCATGTCCACCCGGGGCTGATCCAGCTCCATGGCGGCCCAGCCGTTTAGGCCGGAGGCGTAGACGATGGGGAAATCCATCTGCTCGTCGGAGGCCCCCAGCTTGTCGAACAGGTCGAAGGTCAGGTTGACCGCGTTGTCGGCGTCGGCGCCATCCCGGTCCACCTTGTTCACCACCACGATGGGCTTGAGTCCCAGGGCCAGGGCCTTCTTGGTGACGAAGCGGGTCTGGGGCATGGGGCCTTCCACCGCGTCCACCAGCAGCAGCACGCCATCCACCATGCCCAGCACCCGCTCCACCTCGCCGCCGAAGTCGGCGTGGCCGGGTGTGTCGACGATGTTGATGTGGACGCCGTTGTATTCAACGGAGGTGTTCTTGGCCAGGATGGTGATGCCGCGTTCCTTCTCCAGATCGTTGGAATCCATCATCCGTTCGGTCAGATGCTGGTGGGCGGCGAAGGAGCCGGACTGCTGCAGCAGTTTGTCGACCAGGGTGGTCTTGCCGTGGTCGACGTGGGCGATGATGGCGATGTTGCGGAGAGCGCGGGACATGGAGGTAACTTCTTATTAGCAAAGCCGAATATTGTACACCGGTGCCATGTCCGGATTGCGCTTCACCAGATTTACAATGCGAACTTATCCTTTCGTGTCGCTAACAGGATGAACCCGTGATGCCGCCTCCTTTGCACGGGCGCGGGCCTCTTCCACATCCTTGCCCTCCGCCAGGGCCACACCCATGCGCCGCCGTTCGAAGGCAACCGGCTTGCCGAAAAGACGCAGATCCGAACCCGGAACCCGCAAGGCCGCATCCACCCCCTCGAAACGGATGCCCTCGGCATCCACGCCGCCATAAATCACCGCCGACGCGCCGGGGCTCCGCAGAGAGACATCCACCGGCAAGCCCAGGATGGCACGGGCATGCAGGTCGAACTCACTCTGCCGCTGGCTGATCATGGTCACCATGCCGGTGTCGTGGGGGCGTGGGCTGACTTCGGAAAACCACACCTCGTCCCCCTTCACGAAACACTCGACACCGAAAAGACCGAGGCCGCCCAGGTTGTCCGTCACCGCTTTGGCGATCTCCCGCGACCTGGCCAGGGCCTTGCCGCTCATGGCCTGGGGTTGCCAGCTCTCCACGTAATCCCCCTTAACCTGGATGTGACCGATGGGCTCGCAGAAGTGGGTTTCCACCTTGCCTTCCGAACCGATGGCACGCACCGTGAGCTGGGTGATCTCGTAATCGAAATCCACCACGCCCTCGGCGATCACCCGCCCCTTGTTCACCCGCCCGCCAGCGTTGGCATAGTCCCAGGCCTTGGTCAATTCAGCAGACCCGTCCACCCTGCTCTGGCCCTTGCCGGAGGAGGACATCACGGGCTTGATGATGCAGGGATAGCCGATACCGTCCTTGCCTTCGACGGCGGCGCGCAGGTCCTTGAGGGAATCGGCAAAGGCGTAGCGGGAAGTGGGCAGATTGAGCTCTTCGGCGGCCAAACGGCGGATACCTTCCCGATTCATGGTCAGGTTGGCGGCACGGGCGGTAGGGATGACCTTGCACACGCCCGCTTTCTCCAGTTCCAGCAGGGTTTCCGTGGCAATGGCTTCTATCTCGGGCACGACGATGGCGGGTTTTTCCGAATCGATCAGGCGCGCCAGCACATTGCCGTCGGTCATGTCGATGGTTTGCGGCCGGTGCGCCACCTGATGGCCCGGAGCGCCGTCGTAGCGGTCCACGGCGATGACTTCCACACCCAGTCGTTGCAGGGCGATGATGACTTCCTTCCCTAATTCCCCCGCACCCAGCAGCATGACGCGGGTGGCGGACGGCGACAGCGGTGTGCCGATATGCATCTTGGTCTTCTCCTCTCGTAAACCAAACCAGTGTTTCGCGGCTTATAGTTGCATGCGAAGCTTAACGTAAGAGCCGCCCCATGCGTTCCCATCCCGCCCCTTTCCATCTCATCACCGCCGCGCTTCTCTGCGCCAGCCTGGTCCCTTCGATTCACGCCGCCGACTGGCTCTACCTCACCATGCCTGGCGACACCCTGACCGGCATCGGCCAGCAGTACCTGAAGAAGCCTGGAGATTGGCCCAAGGTGCAATCCGCCAACGGCGTGCCCATCCCCGAGCACCTGCCGGTCAATACCCGTATCAAGATACCCGTTGATCTGCTCAAGGTGACGCCGGCCCCGGTCACGGTCACGGCGGTCAACGGCAATACCCGCTTCAAATCTGCCGATGGCCCCTTCAAACCCCTTGCTGTGGGTAGCCAGCTCACCGGTGGCGAAACCGTGCTCACTGGTCCTCGCAGCAGTTCCACCTTCCGCTTCGCCGACAACACCACCCTGACCCAGCAGGAATCCAGCAAGCTGTCCTTTGGACGCTTGGTGTCCTACGGCAAGACCGGCATGGTTTCCACCGAGCTGTCCCTCGACAGTGGCCGCCTGGAAGCCAGCGCGGCCAAACAACACTCCCCCGCCGGCGGCTTCAGTGTCAGAACTCCCGTGGCCGTGGCCGGCCTGCGCGGCACCGGCTTCCGCCTGAACGTGGACGAGGAAGGCAAAACCCTGCGCAACGAGGTTCTGGAAGGTGCCGTGGCGGTTTCCGCCCAGGGCAAGGAAGTGCGCGTGGAGGGCGGCTACGGCACCTACGCCGAAAAGGGCAAGCCACCGGCCCCGCCCCGTGCATTGCTGCCGGCCCCCGCCATCGATGGCCTGCCGGCCAAAATACAGCGCCTGCCTGTGGAATTCGCCTGGACAACCGTAGCGGGTGCCAAGGGGTACCGCGCTCAAGTGGCGCGCAACGCGGATTTCGCGGAAATCCTGCTGGATGACAAGATCGCCGTGCCAAACGTGAAATGGGGTGACGAGTTGCCGGATGGCCACTATGTCCTGCGCCTGCGCGCCATCGACGATGCGGGCCTGGAAGGACATAACAGGGATCACGCTTTCGAACTGGATGCCCGCCCCCTGCCCCCCCTCCTCACATCCCCCGCCCTGGGCGAGCGCCTTTACCAGAACGATGTGGTCCTGAGCTGGGCGGCAGCGATCGGCGCCCAGGGATATCTGGTCCAGATATCCCCCACTCCGGAATTCGCCAATGGCGTGCTGGAACGCCGGCTCGCCGCGATTCTGCGTCACGGGGAAACCCTGCCGGACGGCGAATGGCATTGGCGTGCGGCCAGTCTGGACGAGACTGGCCAAACTCATCTCTGGGGTCCGCACAGGGCATTCCGCATCCAGCCTCTGCCGGGCGCTCCCAAAGGAGGAGAGGCCCAGGTGGATGATGGCAAGGCCAGCTTCGCCTGGGGTCAAGCAAAAGGCGCGGCGCGTTACGGTTTCGAGGTAGGCACCAATACCGAAATGAAGGAACAGCTTTTGCGCAAGGAAACGGACAAGACCGCCATCAATGCTGAACTGCAACCCGGCAAGTACTATTGGCGTGCAAGAGGGCTGGAAGCCGACGGTCAAGCCGGGGCATGGAGTGAACCCAGCCCTGTGGTCATGCCGCCGGCCCGCCCTACGGAACTAATGGCCAAGCTGGAGGGCGATCGAATACTGGCAAGCTGGAAAGGAAATGGGTCCGGCTACCGACTGGAACTGGCGAAAGATGAGCGCTTCACACAGACGCTGCTCAAACAGTCCTCCAGCGATAGCAAGCTTGGCATCCAGAAACCGGAACCCGGCGAATACTGGATGCGTGTCATCGCCATCGGTGTGGATGGGGTGGAAAGCCCGGCCACCGCGCCCTTGGCGGTTAAAGTGGAGCGGGACACGCCCTGGTGGCTGCTGCTGTTCCTGATACCGGCACTCTGATCCGGTGCGGGAAGCGGCATCCAAGGGGGTGTCCGCGTCAGACATTGATATGAAGCGAACACCATGAGTATTCCGAACGAACTATCTCCGGCATCCGACGCGCTGCTGACCAACATCATCACCCTCACCGAACAGCGCGACCAGCTCTCTCTGGAATACAGCCTGTTCCTGGCCCTGGAGGACATCCTCGAGCCTGCCGCATTGCTGGCTGTGGAATGGCCCGGCCAACGCGACGAATATCAGGTGGTACACGAAAGCCCTTCGCTACCGCAGCCACCCGCATCCGTTCTGGAAGCGGCCCATGGACTCAGTGGCGACTTTCGGCACTTGGGCATGCGCGAAGGCCTCGACTGGCTGTTGCTGGGCATCGAAGCCATGGTGGAGAACGGGCGCCGGGTACTGATCCTGGGCTTGTCCGGCTGGAGCCAGAACGATTTGCGCATGGCGCGCGGCATGCTGCGGGTCTATCAGAACTTCACGCAATTGCTGAACGACAGCGAGAAGGACACCCTGACGGGCCTGATGAATCGCAGGCGTCTGGAAAAGCACCTGGTCGAACTCCTGGCTGCCCGGCGCTTGGGCCGCCGCGACTACGACACCCAGCGCCAGGATTATCTGGCGGTTCTGGACATCGACCGCTTCAAGGCCGTCAACGACAACTTCGGCCATCTCATCGGCGACGAGGTGCTCTTGCTGTTCGCCAACGTCATGCGCCAGTCACTCCGGGACGAAGACCGCTGCTACCGTTATGGCGGCGAGGAGTTCATCGTCCTGCTGCGGGAGATCAACCGGGACCAGGCCCTGATGGTACTGGAACGGCTGCGCGCCAAGGTCGCCAGCCATATCTTTCCCCAGGTGGGACATATCACCGTCAGCATCGGCGTTACCCTGGTGGAGCACCAGCAACTGCCGCCCCAGATCATCGAGGAAGCCGACCGCGCCCTGTATTACGCCAAGGGCCACGGCCGCGACCAGGTACGGGAATTCCAGGCACTGATCCAGGCCGGCGAGATTGAAGTACCGGATGTCAGCGGATCGGTGGAACTGTTCTGAGCCACCGCCCCCCTATCACCCCACCCACTTGCGCGCATTGCGGAACAACCGCAACCACGGTCCGTCCTCGCGCCATTCTTCCGGCCGCCAGGAATGCTGCGCGGCGCGGAACACCCGTTCTGGGTGCGGCATCATGATGGTGAAGCGGCCGTCCGGGGTGGTCAGGCCGGTGATGCCCTTGGGCGAGCCGTTGGGATTGAGCGGGTAGGTTTCGGTCCTGCGGCCCCGGTTGTCCACGTAGCGCAGGCAGACTTCCGCCGCTTTGCGTTGCTGCTTGCCGTCGAACACCGCCCGGCCCTCGCCGTGGGCGACGACGATGGGCATGCGCGAACCGGCCATGCCCTCGAACAGGATGGAGGGGGTTTCCGGCACTTCCACCATGACGAAGCGAGCTTCGAACTGCTCCGACAGGTTGCGCTCGAAACGCGGCCAGTGCTCGGCGCCGGGAATGATCTCCTTCAGGCGGCTCATCATCTGGCAGCCGTTGCAGACACCCAGGGCGAAACTGTCGGCGCGCTGGAAGAAGGCCTCGAATTCGTTCCTGGCGCGCTCGTTGTGCAGGATGGACGCGGCCCAGCCGCCGCCCGCCCCCAGCACGTCGCCGTAGGAGAAGCCGCCGCAGGCGGCCAGGCCCTTGAAGCCCTTCAGCTTGACGCGACCGGCGATGATGTCGCTCATGTGCACGTCCACCGGCGTGAAGCCGGCACGGGCGAAGGCCGCCGCCATCTCCACCTCGCCGTTGACGCCCTGCTCGCGCAGGATGGCCACCTTGGGCTGGGCCCGTTTCTTCTTCACATAGGGCGCGGCCACGTCTTCGTTCAGGTCGAAGCCGAGCTTCGCGTGCAGGCCCGGGTTCTTCTTCGCCGTCAGGCCTTGGAACTCTTCCTTGGCGCAGTCCGGGTTGTCGCGCAGGGCCTGCATGCGGTAACTGGTCTCGGACCAGGCTTCCAGCAGGTCGGCGCGGGACTCGTCGAACACCGCCACGCCCTCGCGCAGGATGCGGATGCGGTCTTTCCTGTTGGTGGCGCCAATGATGTAGAACTCGTCGCGCAAACCAGCATCGAGGATGGCGTCCATGATCGCGCGGGTATCGCTCCGGCGCACCTGGACCACCGCGCCCAGTTCCTCGTTGAAGAGGATGCCGAACAGGCGGCTGGTATAGGGTTCGTGGGGATCGGGGGCGTCTTCCACGTCCAGCATGATGTCGTCGTGGATGCGGTGGTAGCGCAGCTCGTCCACATCCAGGTCGACGCCGCAGCGGCCGGCGAAGGCCATCTCGCAGACCGTGGCGAAGAGGCCGCCATCGGCCCGGTCGTGGTAGGCCAGCAGCTTGCCTTGGGCATTCAGTTTCTGGATCAGGGCGAAGAAGGTCTTCAGCCGTACCGGCTCTTCCAGGTCCGGGCAGGCATCGCCCAGTTCCCCGTAGACCTGGCCCAGCACGCTGCCGCCCAGGCGGTTCTGGCCACGGCCCAGGTCGAACAGGATCAGATCCGTCTCGCCCGCGTCGGTGCGCAGTTGCGGCGTCAGGGTGCGGCGCGCGTCCGGGCTGGGGGCGAAGGCGGTGATGATGAGGGAGAGGGGCGAGACCACGGCCTTCTTTTCCCCGTTGTCCTCCCATAGGGTGCGCATGGACATGGAGTCCTTGCCCACCGGGATGCTGACGTCCAGGGCCGGGCACAACTCCTTGCCCACGGCCCGCACCGTGTCGAACAGGGCGGCGTCCTCGCCGGGGTGGCCGGCGGCGGCCATCCAGTTGGCGGACAGGCGGATGTCGGAAATGTCGTTCACCGCGGCGGCGGCCAGGTTGGTGATGGCCTCGCCCACCGCCATGCGGCCGGAGGCAGCCGGATCGATGAGGGCGATGGGGCTGCGCTCGCCCATGGCCATGGCCTCGCCCAGGTTCGTGTCATAGCCCATGGCGGTGACCGCCACATCCGCCACCGGCATCTGCCAGGGGCCGACGAACTGGTCGCGGGCGGTAAAGCCGCCCACGGTGCGGTCGCCAATGGTGATGAGGAAACTCTTGTTGGCCACGGTGGGATGGCGCAGCACGCGGTAGGCCGCCTCCACCAGGTCCAGGCCCTCGGCGGCGAAATGCTTGAGCACCGGCGCCACGTGGGCCACCTTGCGCGTCATGCGCGGCGGCTTGCCCAGCAGCACCTCCATGGGCATGTCCACCGGATTGTTCTTGAAGTGGCGGTCGGCAACAGTCAGTTGGCCGTCCTTCGTCGCCTTGCCCACCACGGAGAAGGGGCAGCGCTCGCGCTCGCACAGGGCCTGGAACAGGGGCAGGTCCTTGGCGGCGATGGCCAGCACGTAGCGTTCCTGGGCCTCGTTGCACCAGATTTCCCGGGGCGCCATGCCCGGCTCCAGGCTGGGCACGTCGCGCAGCTCGAACCTGGCTCCCAGGCCCGCGCCATGAGCCAGTTCCGGCATGGCGTTGGAGAGGCCGCCGGCCCCCACGTCGTGGACCGACAGGACGGGGTTGTCCTCGCCCATCTGCCAGCAACGGTCGATGACTTCCTGGGCGCGGCGCTGGATTTCCGGATTGCCGCGCTGCACGGAATCGAAGTCCAGGGCTTCGGCGTTGCTGCCGGCGCCCATGCTGGAAGCTGCGCCGCCGCCCAGGCCGATGAGCAGACCGGGGCCACCCAACTGGATCAGCAGGGTGCCGGCACGGAAGTTCTTCTTGAAGATGTGGCGTTCCTGGATGTTGCCCACGCCCCCCGCCAGCATGATGGGCTTGTGGTAGCCGCGCACCTGGCCGTCTGGGGTGTCCATCTCGAAAGCCCGGAAGTAGCCGGTCAGGTTGGGCCGGCCGAATTCGTTGTTGAAGGCGGCCGCGCCGATGGGGCCTTCCAGCATGATCTGGAGGGGAGAAACGATGCGGCCCGGCCGGCCGTGGTCCTTTTCCCAGGGCTGCTCGAAGCCGGGGATGTTCAGGTTGGAGACGGTGAATCCACATAAACCGGCCTTGGGCTTGGAACCCTGGCCCACCGCGCCCTCGTCGCGGATCTCGCCGCCGGAGCCGGTGGCGGCGCCGGGGAAGGGGGCGATGGCGGTGGGATGGTTGTGGGTCTCCACCTTCATCAGGATGTGGGTGGGCTCGGTGTGGAAGCGGTAGACCTTGTCCTGGCCGGGGTAGAAACGGCCGATGGTGGCGCCCTCGATCACGGAAGCGTTGTCGGAATAGGCCGACAGGGTGCCCTCGGGGCGCACGGCGTGGGTGTGGCGGATCATGCCGAACAGGGATTCGGTCTGCTTCTTGCCGTCGATGACCCAGTCGGCGTTGAAGATCTTGTGGCGGCAATGCTCCGAATTGGCCTGGGCGAACATCATCAATTCCACATCGGTGGGATTGCGCTTCACCTTCCTGAAGTTGTCCACCAGATAATCGATCTCGTCCGGGGACAGGGCCAGGCCCCATTCGCCGTTGGCCTTCTCCAGGGCCTTCCTGCCGCCCTTGAGGATGTCCACGCT
This sequence comes from uncultured Thiobacillus sp., assembly GCA_964513695.1. Classification (GTDB taxonomy): domain Bacteria; phylum Pseudomonadota; class Gammaproteobacteria; order Burkholderiales; family Thiobacillaceae; genus PFJX01. The sequence goes on along the minus strand of CAZEOR010000006.1, from coordinate 14,481 downwards.
GTTGAAGGGCGGAGGCTCCACGTGATGGAACAACTGGTCCGCGCCGGCTTCGTCGAACAGCACGCTTTCCGTCATGCGGTCGTGAAGTTGAGGCAAAGCCGTCTGGATAGCCTCTGACGGCAGACGCCGACCCTTCTTGCCGGCCAGTGTCCAGCGGACACCGTGTTCGATGCGGATCACCTTGCCAAGGCCGCAGTTGGCGGCGATGTCCGTGGCCTTGGAGGACCAGGGGGAAACCGTGCCCAGACGGGGAATGACCAGCACCACCTCGGCCTCGGGCGCGTGGGGAACGGCGTGCAGCAACTCTCCCAGAAAGGCCAGTTCGGCCGGGTCCAGCTCATCCCTCAACTCGACGAAATAACGAAACTCTGCCGCGAGGTCGGCGATGCCGTGGGCTTTCAGTCCGGCCAGCAGTTTTTCGATACGGAAATCAGAGAGGGCGGGGCCGCCCTTCAGATGGATGACGCGGGACATGAGCTTGCCCAAGAGGGTTGGGAAGCCCGTGATTTTAGCCGAAGGCGTCCGCCGGCGCTTTCATGGCCGCGCGCAGGGCGGCGCCCACCCGACCTGCCTTGAACGGTTTCACGATAAACCCCACGGCGCCGAAACCCACGGCTTCCCGCACGGTGGCCATGCTGGAATCGCCGGAGATCATCACCACCCGGCAATCCTTGCATTTTGCCTTGATGGCCTTGAGCACATCCAGGCCCGACATGCCGGGCATGTTCACGTCCAGGCAAACCAGATCAGGCTGGGTGCGATCAATCTGGGCCAAGGCGCTCTGACCATCCTTCGCCTCGCCAGCCACGACAAAACCTTCGTCGCGCAACAGCGCCTTAAGCACTTCCCGCATCAAGGTATCGTCATCCACAACCAGGACTCGGGTCGAATTTTCCATGGTTCTATTCAATTAATAAGCCGGCTAGAAACTGGCTTATCGGCACCGCCGGAAATAACTTTAGATATACGGCATGGCCCAAGGGAGCACTGATTTATTCCCGTACGGATCCCGTTGAGGAGGAATCGGGGTGATTGCAAAGCGGGGGACGAAAGCCGCAGCCGCAGCCATGCTGTCATGAAGGCCAGCCCAGCGATCGCATTGATTCCTCCTCAAGCAGCCATCGCCTGCACACCGCGGATTGCATTCACATCCGCAAAGCCCGCGCCGTGACCGCGCGGGATTCAATCAGTGGCTGCCTAGTCTTCCTCTGCTGACGGCAAAGACCATTTGCCCAGGTATTCCAGACCACAATAGTGGGCGACGAAGTCGGCGCCATCGGCCGTTTCCAGAAGAGAGGGGGCATAGCCATCAATATCGGTTTCGCAGTCAAGGATCGGGCAGGCATCGTCCAGATCGCAGGAAAGCAACTTGCCACCGGCAGGCGTGATCGGGGTATCCATGACAACCTCCTTAATTTGGGCTGTAATGCCTTTATAGGGGACTGATTTGAAAAGAAAACCATGCTGCAAACAAGTTTGAATCCCATGCCCGCCAGACTGCCGCCAAGAACTGTCGATTGTCATAAAGGGAATTTCGGCGCGGTTGGCGTTCTGGGTGGAGCTCCCGGCATGGCTGGAGCCGTGCTGCTGGCGGGACGCGCAGCTTTGGCCTGCGGCGCCGGCCGGGTCTATCTGGGCGTGTTGGACGAACGCATGGCCCTGGATCCGACCACACCTGAATTGATGATCGGCAGCCCCGACCGGATACTGAAGCTACCCTCTCCCGCCTGCCTGGTGGCGGGTCCGGGCCTGGGCTCCTCGTCCGCCGCACGGGAATGGCTTGAAGCCGCCCTGCCCCTGGAACACGCACTGTTGCTGGATGCCGACGCCCTCAATCTGATCGCACAGGATAAGGCCTTGCTGAATCTGATCCGTGCCCGGACCAGCCCGACCCTGATCACCCCCCACCCCGGTGAAGCCGGCCGCCTGCTGGGTGAATCCACGGCATCGGTGCAGGCCGACCGGGAAGGAGCCATCGAGCGTCTGGCGCAACTTACCGGCGCGACGGTGGTGCTGAAAGGCGCCGGCACTCTGGTCAAACATCCCGGCGCAACGCGCTGGCGCAACTCCACGGGCAACCCCGGCATGGCCGCGCCAGGCATGGGCGACGTGCTATCCGGCATCATCGCCGCCCTGCTGGCCCAGGGCATGACGGCTGGACCAGCGGCGCAAACGGGCGTCTGGCTCCACGGCGCGGCAGCGGATGCGGCGGTGGCGGCGGGCGCCGGGCCTGTGGGTTTGATGGCCTCCGAAGTGATCCTCGCGGCGCGGCGCCTGCTCAATCGGGCCTGAGCGTGGGCTTTGAGCGCCCCTCCCGCATCAACGCCAGAACACCCGCGACTTGGCCATGCGCCGCCAGAGCGAATCGGAGGCCATGCCATGATGGGTGACCCTGTCGGTCACGACGCCGCTGATACGCCCCGCGTCATAGGCCAGCGCCATGTTCCTGTGACGCATGTCCTCCAGCAGCCGGGTGGCGATATAGGCATCATTGGCGCGGCCCAGGCTGTCCTGCAATTGAGCGAGACGCTTGATGAAGGTCCTGGCGCGCTTTCCATCGCGTTTTCCATCTCGTTTTCCATATAAGCCTTCCAGGGCGTCTGCCGCATAGCGCAACTTTTTGGCGGCGATACGAACCTCATGTCGCCCGCCTGGCCCCAGGTCGCTCAACTTTCCGCACAAGCCGCGCAGTTTCTTCCAACGCTCGTCCAGCAGGCTTGCGGCCCACTCCGCCGCGCAGCCCCCGTCGCCCGGCGAAGCATGCAGGCTCTCGCCGACATCCAGCACCAGGCGGGTGAACTCCGGGGAAGCAATCAAGCCCTGGGCCGTTTGCCGAGCCTGAAGCGTGGCTTGCCGGGCACGGTTCAGCATATCCTCGCCAACCGGGGCATCGCCGAGCACCTCACTAAGCACGGCTTGCACGGAAGGCAGGGTCTCGTGCAGGAACACATCCCAGTCACGAGCCGGATTGAGGCCACGCATGATTTCGCCCAGGGCCTGGGACCAGGCGGGACGGGCCATGCCCAGGCTCCTGCCCAGGCCCACCGCCGCGCGCAGGCGGCGCAGGGCGATACGGAGCTGGTGCAGGTATTCGATCTCTTCCGGGTGATCCAGGAAGCCCGGCACGTTGGCCACCAATTGCACCAGGGCGGCCCGCGTCACGCCCACCCAGGCTTCGGCGGCGGGTTGATCGGGCCGGATGTCCGGACGCGCGGCTCGCACGGGCGCGGGAGAGATCGCCTCGCACAGCAGGTAGCCGCGCTCCGCCTTGCTGCGCGGCTCGATGCGCAGGGGCAGTTCGTCCAGCAAGCTCCTGGCGAGGCCGAACAGGCCCTCGGGGGAACCCGATTTGAGTTCAATCTCCACTTCGGAAATCGCCTTGCTGGCTTCTCCGGCCCGAATCTCGCCGCTATCCAGGGCCAGTTCGGCCACGCAACCGCCGGATTCGATCAGCCAGGTGGTGCGCTGGAATTCGGTGACGAACACCGGCGCCAGACGCGACAAATCGATCTTCGCCAGCAGCGCCATGGCCTCGGCCGGCATCACGGCGAAATCCGGATCGCTGCCGGCCACCGCCATTTCCCATTCCGGCCGGCTCGACAGGGCGCCCACCGCACGGGCCTCCGCTTTCAGCGTCTGCACCCAGTGGTAGCCCACGCGCCGCAGCCGGAAGGCGATGGCGCGTTTCATCAGATCGAATTCGGGCGTATCGAAATAGACGCTTTGCAGCCGGCGCCGCTGGGGTTTGAGCCCGGCCAACAGAGGATGCCGCCGCAGGCGCGGCCCCTGCCTGGCATCCAGGGCGAGCTTGAGTTCGATTTCCATGGCGAGGCGCCGATCGGGGCGAGATAGAAGGGTGTCGGAGTTTGAGGTTAGCATCTCGTGTCATTTCCCAGGTTACAGCCCCTGAACCCGCCATGAGCCACACTCCCCCCAGCGAACATCTCATCAACCGCGAACTCGGCATCCTGGAATTCAACCGGCGCGTGCTGGCCCAGGCCGAGGATTCCACCACCCCCCTGCTGGAGCGCCTGCGCTTCCTGTGCATCACCTCCAGCAACATGGACGAGTTCTTCGAAATCCGGGTGGCCGGCCTCAAGGAGCAGATCCGGCTCAATCCCGAACATGTGGGCGCCGAGGGCCTGACCGCGAAACAGGTCTACAAACAGGTGGCGAAGTTTTCCCACAACCTGGTGGCGCGCCAATACGAGTTGCTCAACGAGGAAGTGCTGCCGGCCCTGGCCGCCGAAGGCATCCGTTTTCACCGCCGCAATCACTGGACCGACGAACAGGCCGAGTGGATCCGGGAATTCTTTTTCAACGAACTCATGCCGGTGCTCACCCCCATCGGCCTGGACCCGGCCCACCCCTTCCCCAACGTACTCAACAAGAGCCTCAACTTCGCCGTGGAGCTGGCCGGCAAGGATGCCTTCGGGCGCAGTTCCGGCAAGGCCGTGGTGCAGGCGCCCCGTTCCCTGCCCCGGGTCATCCAGTTGCCGCGTGAAGTGGCCGGCTGCGAATACGGACTGGTGTTCCTCTCCTCCATCATTCACGCCCATGTGGGCGCCTTGTTCGCGGGCATGGAAGTGCAGGGCTGCTACCAGTTCCGCGTCACCCGCAACTCGGACCTGTTCATCGACGACGAAGAAAACAAGAACCTGCGCGAGTTGCTCCAGGGCGAACTGCCCCATCGCCATTTCGGCGACGGCGTGCGCCTGGAAGTGGCCGACAACTGCTCGGAGGAGATGAAGGATTTCCTGCTGCGCCAGTTCCATCTGACCCGGGAAGACCTCTACCAGGTGCGCGGGCCGGTCAACCTGGTGCGGTTGATGAACGTGCCGGACAAGGTGGAACGGCCCGACCTGAAATTCCCGCCCTTCACGCCCGGCATGCCGGCCCAGCTCGGCAAACAGCCGGACATGTTCAAGGCCGTCTCGGCCGGCGACATCCTGCTGCACCACCCCTTCCAGTCCTTCCAGCCGGTCATCGACTTCATCCGCCAGGCCGCCGAGGATCCGGACGTGCTGGCCATCAAGCAGACCGTCTACCGCACCGGCACCGATTCCGAACTGATGCGCCACCTCATCGCCGCCGCCCAGCGCGGCAAGGAAGTCACCGCCGTGGTGGAACTGCTGGCCCGCTTCGACGAAGAGGCCAACATCAACTGGGCCGAGAAGCTGGAAGCGGCCGGCGCCCACGTGGTCTACGGCGTCGTCGGCCACAAGACCCACGCCAAGATGGCCATGGTGGTGCGCCGGGAGGGTGGCAAGCTCAAGCGCTACTGCCATCTCGGGACGGGCAACTACCACGCCCGCACCGCCCGGCTCTACACCGATTTCGGCCTGCTCACCTGCAACCCGGAGCTGTGCCAGGACGTCAACGACGTATTCCAGCAGATCACCGGCCTGGGCGATGCCGGCGAACACACCTACCTGTGGCAATCGCCCTTCACCATGCACCCGCGCATCCTCCAGGCCATCCGCAACGAAACGGAAAAGGCGCGCAAGGGCGAGAAGGCCATCATCGTCGCCAAGATGAACGCCCTGCTGGAACCCCGGGTCATCGCCGCCCTTTACGAAGCCTCACAAGCCGGCGTGCAGATCGACCTCATCATCCGCGCCGTCTGCGCCCTGCGGCCGGGCATTCCGGGGGTGTCGGAGAACATCCGCGTGCGCTCCATCCTGGGCCGATTCCTGGAACACCACCGCATCTTCTATTTCTGGAGCGGCGGTGAAGAAAACGTGTATCTGGCCAGCGCCGACTGGATGGACCGCAACTTCTTCCGCCGCATCGAAACGGGGTTCCCCGTGCTGGAGCCGAAGCTGAAGAAAAGGGTCATCAACGAGGGCATCAAGCCCTATCTGAAGGACAACACCAAAACCTGGGAGATGCAGCCTGACGGCAGCTACAAGCGTCGCGCCCGACGCGGCCGCTCCTTCGAAGCCCAGGCGTTCCTGCTGAATCTGCTGGCGGCCAAGACCTGAAGCGGAATTGCCGGCTGAGGATGGCTGGCAGGTCGATGAAGCGGCTGGAATGACCGGAGTTCGGCCTTTGCTGACGTTCACGCAGGTTGTAATCCACGTCCGCAGTATTGCGGATTGCTGACCGTCGTCATTCGACCGGTTGGGGTATGTCGGTTAATTAATCGCGATAACTCAGGTTTGCAAAGTCCCACAGATCGGTTTGCTTGGTGTCTTGCCAAGTAAACTCATTGCCCGGCAAGACACCACTGAGTTCTTGATTCACCTCGATACCAGCGCAAGCATCCAATTCTCCGACAAACTTCGCAAACGCTGCGTTGATGGCTTCCCGGCCTTTGATATTGCCGTTCCATGTGTCCTCGTCGACAACAAAGAAGACTGCCACATGGTACGACTCCCAATCCTTGAGCTCTCGGTCTTTTTCCTTGATTGCTACTCTTACTTCGGCAATGTCATCTGAGAAGAGATTAAGCGCGTCTTCCAGCGCAGCAGTTGCACTGCGAATACGATCAGCGAATTGATTCGGCCATGAAGGTCGCCCTGCACGAAGCGCGTACCACGCCAACACCCTTGAAGCGGCTACGCCGTCCAAGAAGCGCACTTGGTCAGGCGCGTTGTCTTTAAGTAACTCGCGAGGAATAACGTAACGGTCCGCAACTGCATGCGCTGCAAGGACTACCTCGGTATGCGTCTCCCGATTTGGACGAAAGTCGAGATAGCGAGTTGATTCTAAGTTGCGCCTGCCCTTGCGAGGCTTACCTAAAATTCGCCTGCAGAGCAGCACTTCCACAAGTGGCTCAGCCTCCAATTTCGGAGCAACTATGTCGCAGGTTTGTGAGACGACGACGAGCCAATCGTCTTCCGCAACTTGTGTCGGCAGGTGACCGTGCCTTGCTAGGTGAGGCTGGAGCAGCAGAAGCATCTCTGCTGATACTACAGATCCGGTACACCACCCACGCTGAGCAACGTCGTCACCAAATGCCAAGGCAAGACTCCCTCACTCGTCCGAAGGAAGAGAGGAAGCTCGCCGGGTAAAACCAGCTTCACGAAGATGCTGGCTTCGTGTCTTCGGTTTCGTCTGAAGTCTGGCTACAAGCTCTTCGAAGCCACTCACAATCACGACCTCATCGATAACATCCGCTGACATCATGGCGAAGACGGTACTCCCCCCGATCAACAGCTCACGGTTTACGGAACTGAGTGGCACCTTCGAACGCAACGTCCACTCCCTCGCGATGCGCTCGACGGTTGACAGGCGTACACGGCTAGCCTCATGTAGCTGTATATCGTTGGCAGCATCGAGCCACTTATAAAGCTGCTGACGCGAAATACCTAGGACCGATGCCAGATCCTGAGTCGTGAATCCGAAAACCGCTTGGAGGGCAGCAAGTCGCTCCACGCGAAATCGCGCGGCGGCTGTTGATGTGCGCCGTTCCTTCGAGCTGGCATTCTGCAGCACCTCCTTTGCTTGGCCCACCCAGCGGCTCCATATGTTCTCGGCTTGGAACTCGTCCGGGTCCACGATCAATACAGGCGAGGTCGTTGGCCATGAGACGCTCAATGTCACTTTCTTACCGGCCGTTAGCACCTTGGCAAAACCACTCCCTAAGCTGCGAAGACCGACGACACTCTCATTAATGGCCAGGGCCAGACCGTCGTCGTAAACCACCTGGATCGTTCCAGGATGGCATGCCTCAAAGGTGCCATCTGCGCTCTCGGCAGCTGAGATAATTTCGCTTGGCCGCTGCTGCAACAGCGCGGCTTGGCGGGTTGTGTAGTGGCGGGTTTCGATTGTGTTGCTCACACCCACTCTCCTTTCGCGGTATCCGAAAGCGATGCCTTGAAGGTCAGTGACACCAGCTTTTGCATCTCCGAGTAGACCCCCAAGAGTTCACCGGCATCAAACACTTGGCCAATCTCTCTGAGGCAGTCAGTATCCACAAACCCTATTGCTTGCTCAGTCTTGAGCCGCTCCTCTGCCTCGTGCATCACAGCCGGTTTATTCAGCGGTAGCGCGTTGAAGTCCGGTGGCAACAAGAGACCCTGCGGCGCAGGGGCAGCCACGCGAAGATTCACCAAACTCCCGTCGAACTGAAATGCCGCTGCCCACATGGAGCCCGTAGAACGGGCACCTTCAGGTTCAATACCTTTGAGCCCATCGGCCAAATAGTCCGCTGGCGACCGGCCTTCAGTGGGAACAATCAGGTCGATGTATCGCAGCCCTGCTCGCTCGACGAACGCGCCAAGGTTGGCATTCTGGATGGCATCCAATACCTCGGCCCAACGGCTCAGGAAGTCACTCGACTGTGCATAGCTCGTCGCGTGCAGCGAGATGGCGCGCGTACCCAACTGGACACCGTGCTTTTTGTCAGCGGACACCAGTTGCCACAGCGGCTGCGGTGAAGGCTTGGCGCCGTCAACAATTATCTCCTTGGCTTCAAGCGTTCGTGGAAATGAGCTTCTGAGGTTATCCTGAAGATCGGGAACCTTGCCGGTCATCGAGTAGTAGGGAGATATAACAAGCTCTGCGACAACATAGACGAGAGGCGGCCGGCGCCACGTGCCCAGCGCGGTGGTGGTCATAGGTTCTCCTTCAGTTTGTGGTTGCCTAGACACGATCTCTCCGAAGCATGCCGCCATTAGTTTACACAGCAGTTGACACTCCTGCGCGAGGAATTGTTCCATCCATCCAAAAGAATGGCTCGGATTTGATGCTTGGTCGACGTCAGCATTGTGGCCCACACCGGATGCACTATTGGTCTGGGTCGAACGGCAACTTTGGCCGAACAACCGACTTTCCACATCGCCTACCCGACACCCCTATCCGTCACTTAAAACGGGGAAATACTTTCGCTCGGCCCTGACGATGTATTTCGTTAAGCGGTCGGGACTTGGCCCGCTTGGATCAAACCGCCCGGATGCCGGCCAGACGCACCACCGGCGCCACCCGCTCCCAATCCCGCAATTCCTCATCCAGGACCGCCTGGGAAAGAGGATTGGCCTTGAGCCAATCGGCGGGGAGACGTAATCGGCATATCCCGTCCGCACATTCCAGCGCGAGATCCGGGAGCGGAACATCGTTGCGGCTGGCGTGGAAAAGGACCGCCAGGCGCAGGCACAGGATCAGGGGCCAATTGGTGTCGCCCCGGTCCAGGGTGAGCTTGTCCAGGCCGCCCCGGCTGGCGCGCACCAAGCTGGCCAGGCGCGACTGGTCGCGCCTGGAGAAGCCGGGCATGTCGGCATTTTCCAGGATGTAGGCGCCGTGCTTGTGCAGGCCGGCGTGGGCGATGGAAATGCCGATCTCGTGCATGCGCGCTGCCCAGACCAGACGATGCAGGGCGTCGCCCGAATCTTCGGAAAGATGGCGCGCCAGGGCGGGAAACAGCCGCACCGCCAGGGTTTCCACCCTTCGTGCCTGGCGCGTATCCACCCGATAACGGCGCTGGAACTGGTTGACGGTGATATCGCGCATATCGTGGTCGTGCACCCGGCCCAGCAAATCCCAGAGGATGCCTTCCCGCATGGCGCCCTGGGCGGCGGCCATGGTTTCGATGCCCAGTTCCAGGAACAGGGACAGCATGATGCCCAGGCCGCCCACCACCACGGGGCGGCGATCGGGCTTGAGGCCGGGGATATCCAAGCGATTGACGTCGCCAGCCTTGATAAGGCGTTCGCGCAGCCACTTGAGGCCATCCAGGGTGATGGCGCCGTCGGAAAAACCGTTCTGCCGGCAGATTTCACCCAGGGCCTTGGCGGTGCCCGAGGAACCTACGGCTTCCTGCCAGGTTCCGGCGCGGAACTGGCCCGCCGTCACGGTCTGGATTTCGATGCGCGCGGCGGTTTCGGCGGTCTTCATGGCGGCCTTGTCCACGAGGCCATTGGGGAAGAACTGCTTGGAGAACACCACGCAGCCCATGCGCAGGCTTTCCCGTTCCTTCGCCTCGTAGCCCACGCCGATGATGCATTCGGTGGAGCCGCCGCCGATGTCCACCACCAGCCGGGGCGTCTGGGTCAGGGGCAGGCTGTGGGACACGCCCAGATAGATCAGACGCGCCTCTTCCCGGCCGGCGACGATTTCGATGTCGAAGCCCAGGGCTGCCCGGGCCTTGTCCAGGAAGTCAGCGGAATTCTTGGCAACCCGCAGGGCGGATGTGCCCACCGCACGCACCGCACCCGGTGGCATACCTTGAAGGCGCTCACCAAATCGGGACAGACAGTTCAGGGCGCGGCGCTGGGAAGCGCCGTCGAGACGCTTGTTTTCGTTGAGGCCGCTGGCCAGGCGCACCGATTCCTTGATGGCATCGAGGTAGAAAAGCTGCTCGCCTTCGACCCGGCCCACCTGCAAATGGAAGGAATTGGAGCCGAGATCGACAGCGGCAAGGGTGGGGTATTCCTGCATGGCATAAGCATATCGGAGTGGCGTGTCCTGATTATGACATGGGGCCGGCGTCGTTCAGGACGCCATCCGGGTGACGGATATTCTCGAAAGTCATGTCATCTTCAATCTGGACAGAGCGGCCAGCCCCGCCCCAACCCGACTCTCCCGCAAGCGGGGGGCTGGGAGGGAAAGCGCGGCGGCGGTGCTTTCGCAAAGCTCAATACCAAAAAACAACGGCCGGACCCCGAAGGATCCGGCCGCCCACGGCACAATGCCCTGTCAGGCGATGCGGAAACGGCTCGCCAAGGTGTTCAACTCGCTGGCCAGCTGTTCCAGACGATGGGCGGATGCCGCCGTCTGGGCCACGGCCGCGCTGTTCTCCTCGGAACCTTGGGCGATACGTTCCACCTTCTGGGCGATATCCCGTGCCGCCACGGTCTGTTCCTTGAGGGCCAGGCTGATGTCGTCCACGGCATGGGTGACACGTCCGGCGCTGTCCCGGATTCCGGTCACCGAATCCCCGGCCTGATGGGCAAGGTTCACACCTTCGTTGACCCGTTGCACGCCGGATTCCATTTCCTGGACGGCACGCTGGGTACCCTGCTGAATCTTGCCGATCATGGCGCTGATTTCCTGTGTGGAATTGCCGGTGCGTTCGGCCAGCTTGCGCACCTCGTCGGCCACCACGGCGAAGCCGCGCCCCTGCTCGCCGGCCCGGGCCGCCTCGATGGCCGCGTTGAGGGCCAGCAGGTTGGTCTGGTCGGCGATGTCCTTGATGACCTGGACGATGCTGGAAATCTGGTCGGAATAGCCCTCCAGATCCTTGATGGTGCCCGCCGTGCTGTTGACCGCCTCGGCGATGCGCTTCATCTCGCCCGCCGCCTCGTGGATGATGCGGCCGCCTTCGCTGGACTGGGCGCTGGAATCCTGGGTGACGGTACGCGCTTCCCGTGCGTGTTCCTCCACCTGGTCGATGGATACCGAAAGCTGTTCCACGGAAGCCGCCATGCTGGACGCCGCCTCGGCCTGCATTTCGGTGCTGTGGGCGCTGCTGGCCGCGGAACCGGATAGTTCCGTGGCGGAACCGGCAAGGGCTTTCACGTTCTGGCTGATGGAAGCGATCAGTTCATGCAAGGTATTGCGCATCACTGAAAGTTTGGCCAGAAGATGGCCGATCTCGTCTTCTCCGGCACGCGGCATAGGCTTGGTGAGATCGCCGGAAGCGATAGTGTCCGCCGCGACTTCCGCTTCCCGCAGGGAACGGGAAATATGGTTGACGGTGAGAAAGGCCTGCCCAAGCACGCCGATCAATCCCACCACCAGCAAAACCATGAAGAGAATCTGATCCGTCCGGTAGACCGCTTCGGCTTTTTCATATTCGGCTTTGGCCTCGGCCGCCAGGAATTCCATGAGTTTTTCCATGGAAACCTCCGCCGCGTGCCCCTCCTCCCGGCCGGCTTTCAGGAAGGACGCCATGACATCGGGAGAGAAATTATTGGCTTCCAGCGCGGCCAAGGCCAGCGCCAGCTTCTCGGTCCAGATCTTGCGCTTATCGGAAAAATCGGCCGCCAGTTTCTTTTCCTGTTCGCCCATCTCTGTGGCCATGAACTTGGTCCAGAGCCCATCCAGTTCGCTCTTGCGGCCTTTCACGGCCTCGATATGGAGACTCGTGGGGTGGTCGTGAATCGCCGCCAGACGGCCTTGGGGATCATGCTGAAAACCGCGTAGGACTTCATCGTAGTTTTCCTTGATGATCGTGTTGACCCGGGACAGATCGTGCAGGGGCACGGCGCTGTTCTCGTAGACACGATTCAACGCGCTGCGGGCGTTACCAAGACCTTGCCAGCCAATCCCCACAGCGATCAGGAACAGCAAGGCAGACAATCCGACCATCAGCCACAAACGCAGTGCGATCGACATCCGACCGAACAGGCGATGCCTCAAGCCAGCCAGCCCGGTTGGCACGACATATCCACCATCAAGCTTGATGCCTGGGTTGTTCCGCATTTGCGCGTAGAGAGCCTCCGCCGCCGAAACTTCCTGGCGGGATGGCTTGCCGCGCACCGAGGTATAGCCCCCGTCGGCTGTGGGCGAGACATTGGCCCGAACCCAGTAATGGTCGCCGTTCTTGCGCCGGTTCTTGACCAGGCCGGTCCAGGGGCGGCCCCGTTTCAGCGTGGCCCACAAGTCGCGGAACGCCTCGGTCGGCATGTCCGGATGGCGCACGATGTTATGGGATTGGCCCAGCAATTCATCGAGCGTGAACCCGCTGGCATCGACGAATTCGTCGTTAGCGCGAGTGATGCGGCCTTTGGCGTCGGTGTGGGTAATGAACGCGGCGTCGTCCCGAATCTGGTACTCCTGGCCGGTCACGGGCTGGTTGTTGCGCATGGACTGTCTATCCTCTTCTCGGTAAGGTTTTTTCGTATTGCTTTTTGTCGGTCGCGTAACGGCAATACTGGACAAAACTTTATGGTTAATTCTTTTTCATCCGGATCCATTCGCTTCAATCCGGAATGGAAATCGCAAACAAGGCGAAACCAGCCAGTCTGGACATGTCATGGGCTCGGCATCCCCCGGCACCGAGCCACCTTGGCTTGGTCAGCTTTGCGCTAGCGCTTGGCGACGCCCAATTCCAGCTTCGCCGGCACTTCCTTGCCCTCGCCATCGAACTTCGCGACCTCACCCAGCTTCGTTCGCTCAACCGGCGCGCCCAAACCATTCAAACCGTCCACCACTGCCTGACCTCGGCGCTGGGCCAGCTTGACCAGGGTGTCGTCGCCGACGGTCTCCTTTTCCAACAGCCGCTTATATAGCAAGGCATGCAAATCCGTGTCCTTGAGTTGGCTCAGATCTTCGGCGGAAAGAGGTTCCTCGGGTTTGAACAGGTTTTTCAGCCGGGACACCATCTTGCCGGCGCCGGATTCCTGTTTCTTGTCCGGATTGGCCTGGAGCCATTTGGAGTTAAGTGACTTCCATTCCCCCTCGCTGAAGCGGGCGGCATAGAGCATTTCCAAAGCTGCCTTGGCCTTGGGATTGGCGGTGGAGATGGGCCCCGGATCTTCGTCCGGCGCCAGCTTGACGCCCATCTTGTCGGCCACGGCCCGGCGCAATTGCAGTTCCTTCAGGGCCGGACGGTCGATTTGCGCGGACCAGGCGCCATGTACGGTCAGAGCCAGCCCCGGCCGCTTCTTGAGGATCTGGGCGATCTGCTTGAACTTCTCCTTTTCCGGCGGTGTCAGGCCGGCTTCTCCGGCCTCGAAGACCACCTTCTCCAGCTTCTCGCCGCCGCCGCCGAACAGGGCGCCCAGTGCGCGGAACGGCGCGGTGACGATCTTGGTGATGATGTTCCCGATGGCCTTCCAGATGATCTGGCCATAACTGAACTGGGGATCATCCAGGCTGCCGGACACCGGCAGGCCCAGATCGATGCGGCCGTCGCTGTCCTGCAGGATGGCGATGGCCAGGTCCAGGGGCAGATCCTTGGCGGTGGAACTTTGCACCCGCTCGCCCAGGGTCAGCTTGTCCATGACGATCTGGTTCTCGCCCAGCAGTTGCCGATCCTTGATCTTGTATTCCAGGTCCAGGGTCAACTTGCCCGATTCGATCTTGCGCCCCACGAATGTGGCCGTATAGGGCGTCAGGTTGGTCATCTCCACGTTGCGGAACACGGTCTTGATGTCCATGAACCCGGTGGGATTGAACAGGTCGATCTGGCCCACCGCGCGGGCCAGGCCATATTCGTCCACGCGGCCGTCCAGTTCCAGTTCCGCCAGGGATCCGCTCTTCGTGGATATCCCGTTGAAGGCGCCCTTGAAGTCGTGGATGCGGGTACCGAAGGGCAAGGCCAGGGACAAGTCCGCGAAGTCCAGTTCGCCATGTTCGACCCGGATGCGGGAAAGGGTCATGCGGAAGTCCGGGGCCGGCTTTCCCTCTGCCTGGGCGACGGGGGGCGCCGCCTTCACCGGAACGGCCGGGCCTGCGACGGGCGGTGGCGCGCTCTTCAGGATTTTCTTCAGGTTGACGGTCTTGTCCTGGTAGATCACCAGTTTGGCGCCCAGGCTGTCCAGTCTGAGCTCGTCGATATCCAGGGCCTCGGGGCTGGCCGTGACGCTTTCGCTG
>CAZEOR010000005.1:0-23218 GCA_964513695.1 uncultured Thiobacillus sp. | reverse complement strand
CTATCTGCGTGGCCAATTCGCTCATTGAACGCCGCAGCCTTGCCACCCGAACAAACCTGCACGATTTCCCGCGAGGAAATCGCCACCCTGCCAATTCGGCGCTATGAGGGCGCTGTGCATCTCATCGCGACACCACAAGACCTGGAACTGGCCATGGTCGATATCCGGCGTGAACACACACTCGGCTTCGATACCGAAACCCGACCCGCCTTCACGAAGGGTGAATGCCATCTGCCCTGTTTGGTCCAGCTTGCAACGGCCCAGGCGGTATATCTTTTCCAGTTGCAACGGGTGGATTGCTCCACAGCTCTTGCCGAACTGCTGGCCGAGCCAGGCATCGTCAAGGCAGGCGTGGCCCCAGCTCATGATCTGCGTCAACTGAAACTGCTGTTCCCGCTGGAGCCCGCTTGCGTCCTCGACCTGGGCACAATTGCCAAGCGCCGGGGCATTCGCCAGACTGGTCTGCGCAATCTCGCCGGGATATTTCTGGGCTTCCGGATCCCCAAAGGCACCCGCACCTCCAACTGGGCCGCACCCCGCTTGTCTGCAGCACAGATCAACTACGCCGCAACAGACGCCTGGGCCAGCCGCGAACTGTATCTATGCTTTCAACGGCTCGGGCTGCTGGCCCCCGGCGAAACCAATCCACATGCCTGACATCAGCACGCTTGCCGCATCAACCTGTATCGAATGGCCAGCATCGATTTCCGAAAACGCGCAGACTGGATAACCTTGGACAAACTGTTACAGCCTGATGGGCGATACCGGCTTGCCATCAAGCACAATGGTTGCCGTATTACGAAAGAAGAGGAGTCACTGAGTTGCAAGACATTCTGCAATACCTGAAAGACCACGGAGAGCGACTCGACGCCGAGATCGCAGCGGAGACGGGCATTTCCCTCGAAGAGGTATGCCTTCGCTTATCGGAGTTGTCCGCCAAAGGCGATGTGATCATGTGCCGTACGACACGATTCATCGATGGCTCAAAGGTCGAGGGAATGCTCTGCCGGATAGCGGGATATGTCCCCCATGGCAGCCCTGGCAGAAAAGCCAAAGCGCCCATGTAGAAAGAAGCACCGACCCGATTCAGTTCCGCTGCAGGAACATAGTCATTCCGGAAGACTCGGCCCACCTGATCTGCTCTGTCATTGCGGAATGCGGATCATTGGAGTTGGTTTTTCGTGCTTGCTCGGCAAGGGGTTACGGCTGCTCAAATGCGGCATGTCAATTCACGCTGCCGACCACGCTTGCGACAATCCGGTGCCGGTTCTAAGACCCTGGCCACTCCCGCGGACATCGTTGACCTGCTAAAGAGTTCTTCAAGCTGTCCGTTATTGCATACAACGATTTCAACAGCGGACGGTCCATGTCGCTTCCCCTGGAACGAGAAGAAATCCAGCACCTCACAGAGGAACTGGAAGTCATCATCGCGGCCCATCTGGCCTGGTTCAAGCAGCTCAATCGCACCCTGGTCTGCGGCGGACCGGTAAACAAGGTCGATCTCGCCGAGGATGCTCATCTGCGCTCCCCTTTCGGTCAGTGGTATCACAGTCACGACCCCCATCCGCTGGAGGAAAACGCCGATTTCAAGGATCTGGGTGTGACCCAGCAAGCCATGCACGCGGCGACCCGGCTCGCCCTGCTGGAGGTGATCGACCATCGCCGGCCCAGTCCCGGACTTTATGACCAGTGCATCGATCTGGCCTTGCGTCTCAACACCACCCTGCGCCGCATACAGCTGGAAACCATCGGTGAATTGCTCACCACCGACAGCCTGACCGGTTGCGCCAGCCGGCGCGGCATGCTGAATCGGCTGCGCGAGGAACAGGAACGCGCCATCCGTATCCAGCGGCCCTGCTGTCTGTGTCTGCTGGATTTCGACCGTTTCAAGCGCATTAACGACGAACTGGGACATCCTGCCGGTGATGCCGTGCTGCGCCAGGGTATGAAATTCATCACCGGCAGCCTGCGCAAATACGATTCCATCTACCGGTACGGTGGCGAGGAATTCCTCATCTGCCTGCCGGGCAACCCCATGAAGGACGCCGCACTGGTGGTGGAACGCATCCGTGAGGGACTGGAACATCTGCCCGTGCGCCTGTCCAACGGAGATACGGTCCACATCACCGCTTCCTTCGGCCTCGCGGAAATGGCCCCACGCCGGCCTGTGGAGGAAGCCATCGCCTGTGCCGACATGGCCCTGATCCGAGCCAAGGAAAGCGGCAGGAATCGCCTGGAGATTTGGACCGGAGAGTAGGAAGGAGGAAACTAGCGGCCGTCTTTCAGCCAACATCGCCGCAACGTGAATCCCTACTCCCTCGCAAAACCCCTGCTGTTCAAGCTTGACCCGGAAACCGCCCACAACCTGACCATGGCCGGGCTCAGGCATGCCCGCCAACTAGGCCTGCTCAAACCTTTTCTGCCGAAAGTCCCAGACCTGCCGAAACGCTTGATGGGCCTGGATTTTCCCAATCCCGTGGGCCTGGCCGCGGGCCTGGACAAGAACGGCGAGGCCATCGACGCCCTGGCGGATTTCGGCTTCGGGTTCATCGAGGTGGGCGCCGTCACTCCCCGTCCCCAGCCCGGCAACCCCAAGCCCCGCCTGTTCCGGTTACCCGCAGCCCAGGCCATCATCAACCGCATGGGCTTCAACAATCTGGGCGTGGACAACCTGCTGGCCAATCTGGAACACACGGCATACAAGGGCATCCTGGGCGTGAACCTGGGCAAGAATTTCGACACGCCCATCGAAAAGGCCGCCGATGATTATCTGATTCTGTTGGACAAGCTCTTCGGCAAGGTCAGCTTCGTTACTGTGAACATCTCTTCCCCCAACACAAAAAACCTGCGCGCCTTGCAAGGCGGCGATGAGTTAGACGCCTTGCTGGCGGCCATCAAGGCCCGTCAGGCAGCGCTGACGGATCGTCACGGCAAGACCATGCCGGTGGCAGTCAAAATCGCTCCCGATCTCGATGACCGGCAGATTGCGGACATGGCGGCCCTGTTCCGCAAGCACCGGGTGGACGCGGTCATCGCCACCAACACGACCTTGTCCCGGGAAGGCGTGGAGAAACTGCCCCATGGAGAGGAAGCCGGCGGACTCTCCGGTATGCCGGTAAGGGAGAAATCCACACGTGTGATTGCAGCCTTTCATGCCGCGCTGGCCGGCGAGGTACCCCTCATTGGTGCCGGAGGCATCTTATCCGGCACCGATGCCCGTGAAAAAATTTCAGCCGGCGCCGAACTTGTCCAGTTCTATACCGGCCTCATCTACCGGGGACCCTCTCTGGTGAAGGAATGCGTGGACGCCTTGCGCTGAACTCCTCATGGAAATCCGGCACTGCCACCAAACACACCACCTCGATGCGAATAAGCCTTCCCCTGTCTGTCTAGGGGACGGCAAGAAATCGAAAGCAATGACTTTCCGGCCGGAGACTCGCCATGCACATCGGCATTCCAAAAGAAATCAAGGATCACGAATATAGGGTGGCTGCCACACCTGCCGGTGTGGCAGCCATGACCCGCGCCGGCTTCCGGGTAAGCGTGGAGCGCGGCGCCGGCGCGATGGCGGGATTCGACGACGCTGTTTACCAGCGGGCTGGTGCAACGCTGACGGATATGAGTGAAGTCTATGAAGCAGATCTCATATTCAAGGTGAAAGAGCCCCAGCCCGAGGAGGTGGCCCGCCTGCATGCCGGTCAATGGCTGTTCTGCTACCTCCATCTGGCCGCCGCGCCGGATCTCGCCAAGGAACTCATGGCTCGGGGCGTGAATGCCGTGGCATTTGAAACCGTGCTGGATGCCAACGACCGAACGCCGTTACTGGCACCCATGTCGGAGATTGCCGGGCGGCTGTCCATCCAGGCCGGCATGAGCGCCCTGGAGATGAAGCATGGTGGCCGTGGTGTGCTGCTTTCCGGCGTGCCCGGCGTAGCGCCAGGCAAGGTCGTGATCCTGGGTGGCGGGGTGGTGGGTGCCAATGCGGCTCGCATCGC
The DNA here is from genome assembly GCA_964513695.1 of uncultured Thiobacillus sp. Lineage (GTDB taxonomy): Bacteria > Pseudomonadota > Gammaproteobacteria > Burkholderiales > Thiobacillaceae > PFJX01. The sequence goes on along the minus strand of CAZEOR010000005.1, from coordinate 19,223 downwards.
CGTGGGCCTGGGTTCTGAGATCACGCTGCTGGACCGTGACGCTGACCGTCTACGTCATTTCGACGACCTGTATGGCGGCCGCCTGAAAACCCGTTTTTCCAATCCGGACAACATCTCCGAATGTGTGTGTCAGGCCGATCTGGTGGTAGGCGCAGCCTATGTCCACGGCCGCAAGGCGCCCCGGCTCTTGTCGCGTGAGCTGATTCGATCCATGGTGAAGGGAGCGGCCCTGGTGGATGTGGCCATCGATCAAGGCGGCATCAGCGAAACCTCCCGTGCCACCACCCATAGCACACCGTTTTATATGGAAGAAGGTGTCGTGCACTACTGCGTGGCCAACATGCCCGGCGCTGTCTCCCGCACATCCACATTGGCTCTCGCGGAGGCCACCCTGCCCTATCTGCTGAAATTGGCCGAACACCCGGGCAACGCCTTGGGCTCGGATCCGGGCTTCGCGGCAGGACTGAACGTGAGTGGCGGACGTATCGTCCATACGGGCCTGGCGGCAGACCTGAATCTTTGAACATTCACGGGAAAACCAGGCAGTGGCAATTTGCGTTTCGTCAGCTTGGTCGGGTCTGTTGAAACCTGCCTGGAAAGTAACCGGAGTCGTCATTTTTCCGCGGATGTGAGATTTGTCGGCTTCGACACAACAGCCACCTCGCGGCGTGTGGACTTTATGACAGTTGAGCGGCGGGGTTGAGGTTAAATTTCTGAAGAAACAGTGAGATAGCTCCCATTCCAGGGGCAGGCACGGCATTTGCACTATCCAGGGCGTAACCCTTCGGAGGACGCCCTGTGGAACTACCCGTCATCAACGCCAGCCCCGTTGCCGAAGCTTCCGGCGGCTGCTCATCCCACTCCTGCGGTTCCACCGATGACCAACTGGGTCATCTGCCCGAGCACATCCGGGCCAAGGTGCACAACCACCCCTGCTATTCCGAACAGGCCCACCATTATTTCGCCCGCATGCACGTGGCGGTGGCGCCGGCATGCAACATCCAGTGCCATTACTGCAACCGCAAGTACGACTGCTCCAACGAGTCGAGGCCCGGCGTAGTTTCGGAAGTGCTGACCCCGGACCAGGCGGTGAAGAAGGTCATGGCCGTGGCCGCCAACATTCCCCAGATGACGGTACTGGGCATCGCCGGACCCGGAGACCCGCTGGCCAACCCGGAGCGCACCTTCGCGACCTTCCGCGAGCTGACCGAGAAAGCGCCGGACATCAAACTGTGCGTGTCCACCAACGGCCTGGCTTTGCCCGAGTCGGTGGAGGAGCTGTCCAAGGCCAACATCGACCACGTCACCATCACCATCAACTGCGTGGACCCGGACGTGGGCGCCAAGATCTATCCGTGGATCTTCTGGAAGAACAAACGGATCATGGGCCGGGAAGGCGCGGCCATCCTCATCGAGCAGCAGCAGAAGGGCCTGGAGATGCTGACCGCCCGGGGCATCCTGGTGAAGGTCAACTCGGTGATGATCCCCGGGGTCAACGACGAGCACCTGGTGGAAGTCTCCAAGGTCGTCAAAGCGAAAGGCGCCTTCCTGCACAACGTCATGCCGCTGATCGCCGAGCCCGAGCACGGCACCTTCTACGGCCTCATGGGCCAGCCCAGCCCCAGCCACGAGGATTTGCAGAAGCTCCAGGATGCCTGCGCCGGCGACATGAACATGATGCGGCACTGCCGCCAGTGCCGCGCCGACGCGGTGGGTCTGCTGGGCGAGGATCGCGGCCAGGAGTTCACCATGGACAAGATCGAGGACATGGAGATCGACTACGAGGCCGCCATGGTGAAGCGGGCCGAGGTCCATGCCCAGATCGCCAAGGAGTTGGAAGAAAAAGACAAGGCCCGGGCCGCCGTGGCCCAGGTGAAGGCACAGCTGGTGTCCATCGAGGGCGGCAAGCCGAAGACGGAAACCCGGCCGGTGCTGATGGCCGTGGCCACCAAGGGCGGCGGCGTCATCAACGAGCACTTCGGCCATGCCCGCGAGTTCCTGGTGTATGAAGCCTCCGCGGCCGGCGTGCGCTTCATCAGCCACCGCAAGACCATCCCCTATTGCGAGGGCGGCGACACCTGCGGCGACGGCGAATCCGCCCTGGACGTGACCATCCGCGAACTGGCCGGCTGTGAGGTCGTGCTCTGTTCCAAGGTGGGCTACGAACCCTGGGGTCCCCTGGAAGCCGCCGCCATCCAGCCCAACGGCGAGCACGCCATGGAGCCCATCGAGGAGGCCGTCATGGCGGTCTACGAGGAAATGCGCGCCGCCGGCAAGCTGGACGCCAAGCCCGCCCAAGCGGCTCAGAAGGCGGCGTGATGCATCCCGTTGCTCGACCCACTCCCCCTCACCCCCGCCCTCTCCCCAGCGGGGAGAGGGGGTAAAGGAGAAACCATGGCCTTCGAAATCATCGAGTCCTGCGTCAACTGTTATGCCTGCGAGCCCCTGTGCCCGAACCAGGCCATCTACCAGGCGTCGCCCCATTTCCTCATCGACCCGGATAAATGTACCGAGTGCATCGGCGACCATGAGATGGCGCAGTGCTCCAGCATCTGCCCCATCGAGGGCGCGATCCTGGACGAACTGGGCAATCCCCTGAATCCCATCGGCTCGCTGACCGGCATTCCCCCGGAACTGCTGGCCCAGTACCAGGCCGCCCTGGATGCCACCTACCAAGCGGCGTTGGAAGCGAAGACCGCGTGATGAACAAATCGGCGAGCCCTCGTTTGTCTCCCCCCTTTAAAAAAGGGGGGCCGGGGGGGATTCGTCGTCCCGCCGCGCCCACCCTTCTGAATCCCCCCTACCCCCCCTTTTCCAAAGGGGGGAATTAACAAGCCATGGCTACCGTCCTCTTCTACGAGAAACCCGGCTGCATCAACAACACCAAGCAAAAGGTGTTGCTGGCCGCCGCCGGACATACCGTGCAGGCGAAGAGCCTGCTCACCGAGAAGTGGACGGCGGAACGGCTGCTCGCCTTCTTCGGCGAACTGCCGGTGGTCGAGTGGTTCAACCCCAGTTCGCCCCGCATCTATGGTGGCGAGGTGACGCCATCCGAGTTGGACGAGAGCCAGGTCCTCAAACTCATGCTGGCGGACCCGCTGCTGATCCGGCGCCCGTTGATGGAAGTGGATGGTGAACGTCGCGTGGGTTTCGACCAGGATGCGGTCGAACGCTGGATCGGGCTGGGCAGCAAACTTCTCGGCAGTCTGATCGGCAAAACCGCACGGGAGAATCTGGAAATCTGCCCGCGCAAACAGGATGAGGCGCGGGGTCAAGCCTGCGCTTCACCTCCATCATGAGCTGCGAACAGGTCAGCCTCGCACCCGGCGTATTCTGGATTGGCGCCCTCGACCCGCAGTTGCGGGTCTTCGACGTTATTCTGAAGACCGCCAACGGCACCAGCTACAACGCCTACTGCGTGCGCGGCGAGACCGGCGTGGCCGTCATCGACACAGTGAAGGCGGAGTTCGCCGATACCTTCTTCGAACGCCTGGAGCAGGTGGCCCGTTACGACGAGATCACAGTCATCGTTCTCAATCACCTGGAACCGGACCACACCGGCGCCCTGCCGGAACTCATGCGGCGCGCCCCCAAGGCCCGCCTGTACATTTCGGTGAAGGCCCAGACCATGCTCAAGGCCCTGCTCAAGAGCGAAGACCTCAGCTACGTGCCGGTGGACACCGGCGACAGCGTGGACCTGGGCGGCCGCACCCTGGCTTTCCTGAACACCCCCTTCCTGCACTGGCCCGACACCCAGTGCACCTATCTGAAGGAGGATGCCCTGCTGTTCTCCGGCGACGTGTTCGGCTGCCATTTCTGCGACAGCCGCCTGTTCAACGACCGGGTCGGCGACTTCCGCTTCTCCTTCGAGTACTACTACCAGCACATCATGCGGCCGTTCCGGGAACACGTGCGCCACGGCCTGGATCTGATCGAACCCCTGGAACTGAAACTGATCGCCCCGGCCCACGGCCCCATCCTGCGCGATGGGCCCCGGGCCTACGTGCAGCGCTACCGGCAACTGGCCGCGCCGCTGCTGCATAACGAGGCGGCAGATCGGGCCAAGACCCTGCTCATCTTCTACATCAGCAGCTACGGCAACACCGCGCGCATGGCCTTGGCGGTGCGCGACGGCGCCGAGGAGATCGACGGCGTGCGCGCAAGCCTGTACGACCTGCAAGGCGGCGAGGTCACCCCCTTCGTCGACCTCATCGAGGAAGGCGACGGCATCGTGTTCGGTTCCCCCACCATCAATGGCGACGCGGTGAAACCCATCTGGGACCTGCTCTCGTCCCTGGCCGTGGTCAACATCAAGGACAAGCTGGGGGCCGCCTTCGGCTCCTACGGCTGGACCGGCGAGGCGGTGCAGATGCTGGAGGATCGCCTGCGCGGTCTGAAGCTGCGGGTGCCGGTGGCCGGCGTTCGGGTCAAGCTCATCCCCACCGACGAGGAACTGGACCGCTGCCGCCTGTTTGGCCGCCAGCTCGCGGAACACCTGACCGGTCGCGCCACGCGGCGGGTCATCGATATGTCTGAATTACTCAAGGAACCCTCCCATGCCCAAGGCTAACGTCACCTTCGAAGATATCGGCGTCACCGTCACCGTCCCTGCCGGCACCCGGCTCATCGAGATCTCGGAAAAGGTCGGCGCCGGCATCACCTACGGTTGCCGCGAGGGGGAATGCGCCACCTGCATGATGAAGATCGTCTCAGGCATGGAAAACATGTCCGAGCGCTCCGTGCTGGAGGACAAGGTGTTGCAGGAAAACATGGCCGGGCGCTCCCACCGTCTCGCCTGCCAGGCGCAAGTCCTGGGGGGTGATGTGGTGGTACGGCCGGGATAAAACCAATCAGCGCAGAGCTGGAGGATTTTTTCTTTTTTCAACCTAAATGGAGTCAATCATGCCCATCGTCACCTTTTCCAGCCCCCTGCATAAGGACAAGACCGTCTACGCGGTGGCCGGAAGTTTCACCAAGACCATCCTGGAACTGGCCAAGGAAAATCACATTCCCATCGACTTCAGCTGCGGCGACGGAGAATGCGGCACCTGCCTGATCAAAGTCACCAACGTCACCAAGAAGGGCCCCATGGGCGGTCCCATCACCGATCGGGAAATCACCGTGCTCAAGGATCTGGGCAAGATCACCAAGGCTGAGATCGAGGCCATGCACGTGGACGACGTGCCCCACACCTCCTGGCGCCTGGCCTGCCAGATGGTGCTGCGGGACGAGGACATCGTCGTGGAGTACCCGAGCAAATGAAAACCACCGGCCACGCCTCCGCCGGCCCCGAAGCCGAAGGGGCTGGCCTGTACGGGTTGCTCATGGGACGGGCCGCCGGCCTGCCCAACGACGACCTGTTCGCCCGCATGCTGGTGAGCCAGACCCGCGCCCAGGGTGCATTGCCCCCCGGCCTGAGCCTCGGGCCCAAGGTGTTCCCCATCCTGGTCAAACGCCACTTCCCCGGCTTCACCCTGCCGGGGAAGCTGGCCGAAAACCAACTGGATACGGAGCGCCGCGCCGAGCGGGACGATCTCCTGACCCTGCTGCTGGAACATCGCGCCGGTCAGGATCTGTCGGAAACCTGGATGGCGGAAATCGTCACAGCCGCCTGCATGGCCAACGACCACCTGTGGCAGGACCTGGGTCTGTGGAGCCGGACCGATCTGTCCCGCCTCATGATCGAGAACTTCCCCGCCCTGGCGGCGAAGAACGTCAAGGACATGAAGTGGAAGAAGTTCCTCTACAAGCAACTCTGCGAACGCGAAGGCGTGTACGTCTGCCGCTCGCCCTCCTGCGAGGTATGCGCGGATTACGCGAAATGCTTTGCCCCGGAGTAAACGGGTGTTCTTCTCCCCCCATTCTTAAAGGGGGGCGGGGGGATTTAGCGACGTTTGCACAATGTCACCCTCCTAAAATTCCCCTTAACCCCCCTTTGCAATAGGGGGGAACGCCTTTGCCACGCTCATCCATGACCCTCCTCCAATCCCGCGCCGTCGCCGCCTACCTGGGACTCGCCATCGGCGACGCCCTGGGCGCCACCGTGGAGTTCATGACGCCCAGGGAAATCGCCGCCCAGTACAAGGTCCATGACAGCATCCGCGGCGGCGGCTGGCTGCGCCTGAAGGCTGGCCAGGTCACTGACGACACCACCATGAGCCTGGCTCTGGGCCGGGCCATCCTGGAATGCGACGGCCGCGTCGACGCCCTCGCCGCGGCCCGCGCCTTTGACGACTGGATGCGGACCAAGCCAGTGGATATCGGTAACACCGTGCGGCGCGGCCTGCTGCAATTCCGCAAGACCGGCGTTCCGGAAATGCCACCCTCCGAACATGACGCCGGCAACGGCGCCGCCATGCGCATCCTGCCCGTGGCCCTGGCCACCCTGGGCCAGCCCGAGGAGGCCATCCGCACCGCCTGCCGCGCCCAGGCCCACGTGACCCACAACAACCCGCTGTCGGACGCCGCCTGCCTAAGCCTGGTGCGCATGCTCCACGATGCCCTTGCCGGTGCCGACAAGTTCGCTCTGCTGCATCACCACGCCCATCCTCTGGCAGCACTGCATCCCGAGTTCTCTTTCAGGGGCGTCAAGCAGGTAGGCAATCCCAGCGGCTACGTGGCCGAGACGATGCAGGCGGTGTTCCAGGCCCTGTTCGATACCGACAGTTTCGAGGATTGCCTGGTCGACGTTGTCAACCGGGGCGGCGACGCCGACACCACCGGCGCCATCGCCGGCATGCTGGCCGGTGCACACTATGGATTGGAGGCTCTGCCTGAAAGGTGGCTGGGTAAGCTTGAGCCATTGGTAGCTCGAACTTGCGGCGAACAGGCGCTGGCATTGCTCAGGCTGGCCGCAGGCGCTTGACGTACAAAATACCCGTCCTGTGGTGCGATAGATTCTTGCGCCCCGCCCGGCCAATTGCCTCAGGCTGACGGGTGTGCCGGAAATCCGGTTCCGCGCCTCGCGTGAAAAGTCTCGGCCCAGGCATCGAAGCGGCCCGTTTCCAGGGCTTCCCGCAAGCGGGCGGTAAAGTCCTGATAGAAATGCAGGTTGTGGATGGAGTTGAGGCGGGCTCCCAGCATCTCCCCGGCCCGTTGCAGATGGTGCAGATAGGCGCGGCTGTAATGACGGCAGGTGTAGCAGCCGCATTCCGGGTCGATAGGGCCGGTGTCGGACTTGAAGCGGGCATTCTTGATACGCATGTCGCCGGACCAGGTGAATAGAAGGCCGTGACGGGCATTTCGGGTGGGCATCACACAATCGAACATGTCTATACCGCGCGACACGGCGAACACAATATCTTCCGGCGTACCCACGCCCATCAGGTAACGGGGCTTGTCGGGGGGCAGCCGGTGCCCCATGTGACCGAGGATGCGCGCCATATCCTCCTTCGGCTCTCCCACGGACAGTCCGCCCAAGGCATAGCCATCGAAGCCGATCTCAACGAGTTTTTCCAGAGAACGCTCGCGTAGATCCTCATACATGCCGCCTTGCACGATGGCGAACAAGGCATTGGGATTGCCATCATGGGCCGCTTTCGAGCGCTCGGCCCAGCGCAGGGACAACTCCATGGACTGCTTTGCGGTCTCCCAATCCGCCGGATAAGGCGTGCATTCGTCAAAGATCATGACGATGTCCGAATCGAGCACCTTCTGGATCTGCATGCTTTTCTCGGGTGACAGCATCAAACGCTGGCCATCCAGAGGCGAGGCGAACTTCACCCCTTGCTCGGTGATCTTTCTGAGATGAGTCAGACTCCACACCTGGAAACCACCGGAATCGGTGAGAATCGGTCCCTGCCAAGCCATGAACCCATGCAACCCACCATGAGCGGCGATCACATCCAGGCCGGGGCGCAACCAGAGATGAAATGTGTTGCCAAGGACAACCTGGGCGCCCAGGTCAATGAGTTCATGGGGCGTGACGCCTTTGACGGTACCCACCGTGCCCACCGGCATGAACACCGGGGTCTGGATGGTGCCATGGACAGTTTCCAGCACGCCGCGTCGGGCATGACCACTGGTATGAGTAACTTGGAATTTCATGGAATCGAACACAACGCAAAAGACGAAGACGGCAAGTTTACTGCCGGGACTGCTTCTGGCCGTCTTGTTCTGGCCCAGCGGCGCATTGGCCAAGGCCCCCTGTCCGGTATTGGAGGCAACCCACGTGGACGTGGGCAATCAACGCTTCCAGGTGGAAGTGGCCGCCAGTACTGCCGACCGGGAACAGGGACTGTCCGGCCGAAGCCGCTTGCCACTCGAAGCCGGAATGTGGTTCGTGCTTCCCGCACCAGGTTTGCACGGCTTCTGGATGAAGGGTATGAACTTCCCCATCGACCTGGTCTGGATCAACCCGGATCGAGTGGTACTGGGAATCGAGCGGTTGGTACCTTGTTCCCCCAATTCTTGCCCGATTCATTACTCCCCAGGACAGGCCATCTACGTGCTCGAAGTCAACGCGGGACGGTTCGCCGGCAAGCCCGGAGACCGGGCCGACTGGCTCTGCGCGCCCTGACGTTGACTGCTGGCTGAAAACTTACCAGCTCTGGCGGCCGCGCGGCTTGGCCGTGGTCGAAGCCGCGGGACGATCGCTCCAAGTGTGACCATGCTTGACGGCGGGACGCGCCTCGGGCTTGTAGCCCACGCTGTTGCCGTTGACATCGGCGCGGCGGGGTTCCGGCTTGGCCCAGGTATTGCCGTTCTTTTCACCACGATCCCAGGTATTGCTCCGCGCCGGGCGGGCATCCCCGCCGGCATTGCCATCCTTCCAGGCGGGACGCGCTTCCGGTTTGGCCTGCCAGGAAGCGCCGTTGCCGCGGCTGTCGTCGGCGCGGGGACGATCACCGCCCTGGCCCTGATAGGCGCCGCGCGGTTTGTCTTCCCACTTCTTCTCGCCCCAGGGCTTCGGTTCACCCCAAGGCTTCTTGTCGCCCCAGGTCTTGCCGCCGCCGGGCTTCTGGCCGAATTTCTTGCCGCCGGGCTTGCCGAAGCCGCGCTCGGGCCGGGCGGTGGGCTCCATGCCGGCGATGACGTCGACGCGCACGGTCTGGCCGGTGTAGCGCTCGATGTCGCGGATCAGGCCCCGTTCGCGGCCATGCACCAAGGTCACGGCGACACCGGTACGGCCGGCGCGGCCGGTGCGGCCGATGCGGTGCACGTAGTCCTCGGCCTGACGCGGCGCGTCGAAGTTGATGACGTGGCTGATGCCGGCCACGTCGATGCCGCGGGCTGCCACGTCGGTGGCCACCAGAATGCGGGTCTGGCCGTCGCGCAGGCGCTGGAGGGTGCGATTACGCTTGTGCTGGGGCATGTCGCCATGCAGGGCGGCGGCGGCGAAGCCGTTCTCCAGCAGGGTTTCCGACAGTTCCTCGGCGCTCCGCTTGGTGGCGGTGAATACCAGGGCCTGGGTCAGGTCCACGTCACGCAACAGCACGTCCAGCAGACGGTGCTTGTGGCCCACGTCGTCGGTGAAGAACATGCGCTGGTCGATGTTTGCCTTGTGCTCTTCCTTGGTGACCACTTCGATACGAATGGGCGACTTGGTCATCTGGGCGGCGATCTTGCCGACCATGCCATCCAGAGTGGCTGAGAACAGCAGGGTCTGACGGGTGCTCGGGGTGCGCGAGACGATGTGCTCGATGTCCTCGACGAAACCCATGTCCAGCATGCGGTCGGCTTCGTCCAGTACCAGCACTTCCAGGCGGGAGAAATCGATGCGGCCGCGTTCCATGTGGTCGATCAGGCGGCCCGGGGTGGCGATCATGACTTCCGGGTTGTAGCGCATAGCCTGGAACTGGGGGCCGAAGGGGGCGCCGCCCACCAAACAGACGGTGCGCAGCTTCTTGATGCCGGCGCCGTAAATGCCGGCCTGCTTCTGCACCTGCAAGGCCAGTTCGCGGGTGGGACACAGCACCAGCAGGCGCGGACCCTGGATCTTGTCGGCGCCGGCAATCTGGGAAGGCTCGGCCAGCTTGTGCAGGCTGGGCAGCAGGAAGGCGGCGGTCTTGCCGCTGCCGGTGTGGCTGGAGACCAGCAGATCCTTGCCTTCGAGGGCGGCGGGAATAGCCTGGCTCTGTACCCCGGTCGGCTCGGTGTAGCCGGTGGTTTCAAGACATTTCAAAACAATGGGGTTCAGACCCAGTTCGGCGAAGCTCATGTAAATCCTTTATCAATACCAGTCCCGCCCAGCGTCTTTTCGCCGGGCAAAGGACAACCGCACCCGCTCTTCGGGTGCAAATAAAGAAACGCTCGCGCCGTCTAGTTACGGCTGCGTCGATTCTCGCGAAACATCGGCGCCAACCGAATGCCGCGATGCCGAATCGACGGAAGCGGGTTCCGTGAGGGAATCAGGTGAGGTCGGGGACGATGGGGCTGTGAAAACAGTCCCGTGGGCTATGGAAATCGGTCAGGAGACCGAAGAGCCGACTACTGCGTTACACAACTGGCGCGCATTCTACGCGAACCGGGTAAATAAGTGTTTGATTATTTTGTGCTATCCAGCACGCCCGGCGCGGGCTCGATGAGCATGGCGTCGCCGTAGCTGAAGAAGCGATAGCCCGACGCCACCGCATGGGCATAGGCCCGGCGCATCAGCTCCGCGCCGCCGAAGGCCGAAACCAGCATGAGCAGGGTGGAGCGGGGCAGATGGAAATTGGTGAGCAGCCGCTCCACGACTTTGAATTGGTAGCCAGGCGTGATGAACAGGTCGGTCTCGCCCTCCCCGGCCACCAGTGCGCCGCTTCGGGCAGCGGATTCCAGGGCGCGCAGGCTGGTGGTGCCCACGGCGCAGATCCGGCCGCCGCTTTCCCGAGCGCGCGCCACGGCATCCAGGGTGGCCTGGGGAATGGCGTAACGCTCGCTATGCATCTTGTGTTCCAGCAGGTCCTCCACCCGCACCGGCTGGAAGGTGCCCGCGCCCACGTGCAGGGTGACGAAGGCGGATTCCACGCCCACGTCCTTCAAGCGGGCCAGCATGGTCTCGTCGAAATGCAGGCCCGCCGTGGGCGCTGCCACCGCGCCCGGGTCGCGGGCGTAGACCGTCTGGTAGCGGGTATCGTCCGAGCTTTCCGCACCCCGGGTCAGATAAGGCGGCAGCGGCACCTCGCCGAATTCCTCCAGCCACTCCAGCACGGTTTTGCCGGGATCGAACCCCAGCCGGAACATATCGCCCACCCGCTCCAGCACCAGGGTCTGCACCGCGTCCGCGAATTTAAGCGCCACGCCCGGCTTGGGCGCCTTGCTGGCGCGGATGAACACCAGGGCTTCGTGTTCGTTGAGCACCCGCTCCACCAGGGCCTCGATCTTGCCGCCGGAGTCCTTCAAACCGCGCAGGCGCGCCTTGATCACACGGGTATCGTTGAAAACCAGCAGATCGCCGCTACGGAAATAGTCCGGCAACTCGGCAAAGCGCCGGTCGGCAATCGCATCGATCGCGCCATTCACGTGCAGCAGCCGGCTGCCACCTCGTTCCGGCAGGGGATAGCGGGCGATGAGCTCATCCGGCAGGTGGTAGTCGAAGTCGCTTGTTTTCATGACGGGCGCGGATTATACGTTGCCCGCACATCGGAGCTTCGGCGATAATGCGCGCCCTCTGCCGTTCGGCAGAGTCCAGTGAAGTTCAGCGCTTCCACCCTGCCCGGGTGGCGAAATAGGTAGACGCAGCAGACTCAAAATCTGCCGCCAGCAATGGCATGCCGGTTCGATTCCGGCCCCGGGCACCACATTCCCTGCTTTATCCGGCAGCCATTGGTTCTCTCACTGGCTTGACGCGGAACCAGGCCGCATAGAGCGCAGGCAGGAACAGCAGCGTCAATACGGTGGCGAACAGCAAGCCGCCCATGATGGCGATGGCCATGGGACTCCAGAACACGCTACGGCTGAGGGGAATCATGGCCAGGATGGCGGCCAGGGCAGTAAGCATGATGGGCCGGAAGCGGCGTACCGTGGCGCCCACGATGGCGTCCCATGCGGCCTGGCCGGCGGCGATGTCCTGTTCGATCTGGTCCACCAGAATCACCGAGTTGCGCATGATCATGCCGAACAGGGCGATCACACCCAGTTGCGCCACAAAACCGAAGGGTGCGTGAAACAGCAACAAGGAGGCGGTCACGCCGATGATCCCCAGAGGCGCGGTAAGCACCACCAGCAGGGTGCGTTGAAAGCTCTGCAGCTGAATCATGAGCAGGGTCAGCACAACAATCACGGCGGCCGGGAACACGGTGCGGATCGATTCCTCCGCGTGACCCGCCTTCTCCGCGGTACCACCGGCCTCGATGCGATATCCGCTTGGCAATCTGGCCCGGATGGTGTCGATTTTCGGACCGAGGGCGGTGGTGACTGTGGGAGCCTGGATACCTTCCCGCAAGTCGCTGCGCACGGTAATGGTGGGCAAACGGTCGCGCCGCCAGATCAAACCTTCATCTAGTTCCGGGCCCAGCCTAGCCACCTGGGAGAGAGGCACGAAACGGCCATCGTGGGTATGCACCTGCAAGTCGGCCAACTGGGACAAGCGATTGCGGTCCAAGTCTTCAGCCCTGCCCATGACATCGATCAACTGGTCCGCTTCGCGGAACTGGGTAATGGCAATGCCGTTGAGCAAGTTGTTGACCATCATCGCCAACTCCTGGGAACTGATGCCGAGGGCGCGAGCCTTGTCCTGATCCACGTTCAACCGAACCTGCTTGATGCGCTCGTTCCAGTCCAGATGCACATCCTTGGCGGAAGGATGGGCGCGCATGGTCCGGGCCACTTCCCCAGCGATACCCCGCAAGGTATCCGGATCCGGGCCACTCACCCGGAATTGCACGGGATAACCTACCGGCGGCCCATTCTCGAGCCGCAGAACCCGGCCGCGCAACTCGCTGAATTCGTCGGCGAAGCGGGTTTCCAGCCGCTTCTTCACCGCCTCCCGCTCAGCCAGGCCATTGGTCATGAGCACAAATTGGGCGAAGTTGTCATTGGGCATCTGCTGGTCCAAAGGCAGATAGAAACGCACACTGCCGGTGCCCACGTAAGCCACGAAATGGCTGATCCGCGACTTCAGTTCCGAGTCGTTGACCAACATGGCTTCCACCCGTTTCACCTCGGCCTCGGTCGCCTTGACCGAGGCGCCCTGGGGCAACCATAGGTCGATGAGCAGTTCGGGCCGGTTGGTGGTCGGGAAAAACTGTTTTTCCACACCTGTCTTGAATCCGACCACGGCCAGGATGAAAGCGGCCAGGGTCAGGCCGATCACGGCCCAGCGATGCCGAACGCACTCGTTCACCAAACGCTTGAAGCGTCGGTAAAAAGGCGACGCGTAGGGATCCCCCGCGTGCTTCGCGACTTTGGCCATCAGTTTGTCCCGGCTCAGCAAGCGGGCGCCCAGCCAGGGAATGAATACGACCGCCGCCACCCAGGAGGTCAGCAAAGCGATACCCACCACGGCGAAGATGGAAAAGGTGTATTCCCCTGCCGCACTCTTGGCGAACCCCACCGGCATGAAACCGGCGGCGGTGATCAGGGTTCCGGTAAGCATGGGAAAAGCAGTGGAGGTATAAGCGAATGAGGCCGCTTTGGTCTTCTCCCAGCCCTGCTCCATTTTCACCACCATCATCTCCACCGCGATGATGGCATCGTCCACCAGGAGCCCCAGTGCGATGATCAGCGCGCCCAGGGAAATGCGTTGCAGGTCGATGCCGGCGGGCTTCATGAGCAAAAAGGTCACCGCCAGCACAACGGGGATGGAGATGGCCACCACCAAGCCGGTGCGAAACCCCAGGGAGATGAAGCTCACTGCCAATACGATGGCCACGGCCTCCGCCAGACTGCTCATGAATTCCCGGGTGGCGCGCTGGACCACTTCCGGCTGGTTGGACACCTGGCTTAGCTTGAGCCCTACCGGCAATTGGGATTGAATCCGGGCGGCAGTTGCCCGCAAGTGCTCCCCCATCTCCAATACATTGCCGCCTTTGGCCATGGAGAGCGCAAGGCCGATGCCGTTATGGCCCATCCAGCGAAAGCGGGGCTGGGCCGGATCTGCGTAGCCACGCCAGACATTAGCCACATCGCCCAAACGGAACTGCTTGTCTCCCGCCCTGATACCGATGGCGCGGATCGACTCCACCGAATCGAAAACGCCGGTTACCCGCATGCGCACCCGATCCGTGCCGGTATCCACAAATCCTGCCGGTGTCATGGCATTCTGGGCTTGCAGAGTCTGCTGGATCAGGGCTGGATTCAGGCCCAGCGTGGCCAGCTTGGCAGCCGACATCTCGATCCAGATTCGTTCGTCCTGCACCCCTAATAGATCCACCTTGGCCACTCCGGGCACCCGATGGAATTCCTGGGCGATCAGGTCCGCCTGGCGACGCAGTTCGGCCAGGGAATAACCGTCTCCGGTGAGCGCGTAGATGTTGCCGAAGGTGTCGCCGAACTCGTCGTTGGGGAACGGGCCCTGAACGCCAGCTGGCAGGGTCTGGCGAATGTCTGTGATCTTTTTGCGAACCTGATACCACAATTCGGGCACGAGTTTGGGCGGCGTAAAATCACGCACTTCCACGAACACCATGGATTCACCCGGCTTGGAATAGCTGCGCACAAAATCCAGATAGGGCAGTTCCTGAAGTTTTTTCTCGATCCGGTCGGTGACCTGCAATTCCACTTCCCGCGTGGTGGCGCCAGGCCAGAAAGTGCGGATCACCATGATCTTGACCGTGAAATCCGGGTCTTCCGAGCGGCCCAGGCTGAAATACGACATCACCCCCGCCAGTGTCAGCATGATCATCAGATACGCCACCAGGCTGGGGTGGCGCAGGGACCACGCCGAGAGATTGAAGGATTTCATGGCTGGGCCGTATGTGTATCGACCACTCGCACCGCTTCGCCCTCGGTGAGTTTGTGGGCGCCGGCGGCAACGATTCTCTCGCCTTCCGCCAAACCGCCCCGAACCGTCACCCCATCTTCGCGCCAAGTCACCACGTTCACCGGGCGCAGGTGGACATGCCCGTCGGCGCCAATCACCCAAACCGCAGGCTCCCGTCCTTTCTGGAACACGCTGCCGGCCGGGATCATCGTCTGTATTTCCTGGCCGTGCCTGTCCAGCAGAACACGCGCAGTCATGCCCAGGCGCACATTTGCATCCGCGTCCAGGATGGCGACGCGCGCGGCATAGGTACGTGTCACCGGGTCCGCTTGCGGCGACACCTCCCGTACGCGGCCCCGGAAAACCTTGTCCGGCAAGGCCCATAAAGTCACCACCACGCCATCGGCGCCGGCCAATTCCCCCACCCGGTTTTCGGGAAGAGCGATCAATACCTCCTTCTCGTCGGTGCGAGCCACCTTCACCACCGCCTGGCCCGCCGCCACAATTTGACCAACCTCCGTCAGCACGGCGGACACGACGCCAGCGGCATCGCTGGACAGGACCGCATAGCCGGACTGATTTGTGGCGATATTTCCCTGGGCAGCGGCGGCATGAACCTTCTGCTCCGCAGTCTTAAGCGCAGTTTCCTTGGCGTCCAAAGCCGCCTGACTGACAAATTGCTGGGCTTTCAGGCCGCGATAGCGCTCCACATCGGCACGGGCGAACGCACGATCGGCTTCCGCAGCCACCAGTTGCGCCTCGGCACTCTTCTGGGATTGAGCCAGATCGGCCGGATCAAGCCGCGCCAGGATCTGGCCGGCGGCTACACGATCGCCCACCTCCACGCGCCGTTCGATCAACTTGCCACCGACCCGAAATGCCAGGGCTGCATCGTGACGGGGTTTCACCTCGCCCGAGTACTCGGCCCGGTTGGAACCGGCACCCAAGTGAACCGTGTGGGCCAGTACCGCGCGTGGCTGGGGTGAGGGAGCCGGAGTCTTATCCCCGCAGGCCGCAATAAGGAGCGGGATCAGAAGAAACAGGATGACACGTGAGTTCATGGCAGCTCTACAGACAATGAAAACCGAGTTCAGCGGGCAGGCTGACGCAAGCCCACACTCCAGTCCGCCTGCTCAGGCGGCTGCCCCAGCAAGGCGTTGACCCGGTCCACAAATTGCTAGACCGGCGCTGGCCGGCGCACGCCGATCCGCAATATGTCGACCATCTCTCCGCCCTTCACGGGCTCACCATATAGCGTACGGTTACCTTCCGCCAGCAGCCCGATGCTGTATTCATCCACCGAACAGCAGGGGTGGCCCCCAAGTACCGTCCACCTGGCGATAGACCAGGAAACACTGGCCATGGGTCTCGGCGTTGATGAATCCGACCTTGATCAGATCGTGCAGCACCGCGAAACCCGCGCTGTCCTTGACTAGATTGGTGATCATCACCCGATCCACCGGGTAGTTGGCGACGACCCTGTCCAGGGCCAAATACGCCATCTCCATGGCTTTATCAACGTGGAGATTGGCCAGGGAACGGCACATGGCGTGTATCCACCGCATTCGCCTGATTTTTCCATCTTTTGCGCCTGTTCACGGGGGGCGCACGCCACCTCCGTGGTCATTGATACCGCGATCAGCCCGGCGAGGCCGATGTTGACCAGGAACGTCCAAGGATTGTTCTGCAGTGTGTTCATGCTATTTTCGATTCACATACAGTGCCGCGCACAACCCGATGCCAACGACATACAAAAGCCAGGTTTCGGAAATAGCGTAGGGAAACAACATCAAAGCAATTCCACCCCACTTGATCTTGGGAAGTACAGCTTTCCTGCCATATCGATAAGCGGCATAGCCAACAACACCAAAGAGCAGGGTACCAAACAGGTATGCCGGACTGGGAAGAATGAAGCCAAGGGATGCGAGGGTATTCAGGTCATCCATCGAGTGGATCTCTAATTGGGCGGCGGGTGCGGGATTTCACCTGGAATGGCAGCTGTACGACGTCCGCGAAATTCACTCATTCGTATCAGCCGATTGCTTGGGTGATTCCGCTTCCTGCAAATGGTTGGCCGCCAGGAAGCAAACCAGGGCAAGGCCGATGGCAAGCGCGGCCAAGGTGTATGCCAGTTGCCTGCCGTGCCATAGTCCTTCAAACCACCGATTGAAGTCATCCGCGAAAACGGCAGCTTTCCCACCATACATTTCCAAGTCGTGAATGTAGGACTTGGAGTCCCTCGGCGATATTGGATAAGCATGATTGCCCACAATCTCGTAGCCGTCGGCGTCGTTTCCGGCATCACTAGCCGTCATGAAAACCAGGGAGGCTCCGGTCAAGCCCGCAATCAGGATGAGCGCGCCGATAAGGCGTAGGCGAATCCGGAGAGTCAACTTGTCAGCGCACATGGCTTGCCCATCAGATCCCCGCATTTCAAGGATCGGCAATCACTTGGTCTGCTTCGGGTAGCCCACACTCTGAGCCAGGGTGATGTGCTGGTGCGGCCCGAGCCCCAATGCCACAGCCAACGCATTCCGATCAATGGCAGCACGCACCACCGCGCCCAGTCCCGAGGAAGCGCAGTAAAGATAGACGTTCTGGGCCATGAATCCGCTGTCTGTTGCCGCATAGAAAGCCTTCTGCTCCTCGTCGGCTTCTGTCATTCGCTGGTAATTGGCAACGTAGACAAGATTCAATGGTGCCATGCCTGGATACTCCTGCCTGCCGGTCATTGCCCTCACATCCCGCTCCAGCACCCGATACAAGGCATGTGTCTCGGGAAGATAGACTTGGACGCCCCAGGCTGTGACAACATAGATATCGATCTCACGCCAGTCGCGCGCGGAAGGTGCGGTCCGTTTTCCGGATTCTGGCCGATTGACTCCACCCGCCGCCCATAGAAGATCGGAGAGTGTTTGCTGCGATAGAAGCTGGATGCTGAATTCCCGTGTGGAATGTCGTGCATTCAGTGCCAGCATGAGTGGTATGCCACCCTCGATACGGGGCCGCGGCAATGGTTCTGAATCACTCGCAGCACCGGCAGCGCCGATGATTGCCAACATCAATATTCCCACCCACAAGCCATTCGGCATGCCCTTACCTTTCTATTGCTTTCAGACCTCTGGCCACGACCTGCGCAGATGGCGCACCACCAGGAACCATCACAGCCCAGGAAGTGAACCGACATTGACATTAACAATATAGGCGGGTCAGCCACGTAAAAACTCATAGAATTCTTCATCCCTCGCCGAAGCAATAAGCCTGCGCGGCTACCCGTCAAGAACAATCCCTTGTAAGATTCTTTACCCGACTTTTTTTGTCGGATTTATGCAAGAGGAAAGAATCAATGAGTGAACCCATTGTGGCCGGTAAACAACCTATCGAAGTCAATCTGGAAGCCGGAGAATACTGGTGGTGCAGTTGTGGTCGGTCCAGAAACCAGCCTTATTGCGACGGTTCCCATGCCGGCACCGATTTCACTCCCGTCCGCTTCAAGCTGGAGGCAAGTGAGACGGTCTGGCTTTGTACCTGCAAGCATTCGGCCAATCCCCCATTCTGCGACGGAGCCCATGAATTGCTGGATTGATTCCGTCCAGGACAGCAGCGGTCAGCAGTTCAAACAAAGCTTATTCAGCCCCTTCACGAGATTCAGGGTTGTTGCCCCGCTTGGCGCTACGCGATAATCCGCGCCTGCCCATGGAAAACTATCTGCTTATCCTGATCGGCACGGTGTTCGTGAACAACATCGTGATGTCCAAGATTCTTGGTCTATGCCCTTTCATGGGTGTCTCCAAGAAACTGGAAACCTCCATCGGCATGGGCGCGGCCACGACATTCGTACTGACCCTGGCCTCAGGGCTTTCCTACCTGGTCAACACATACCTGCTCGGCCAGGAACTGGCCTATCTGCGCACCCTGTCCTTCATCGTGGTGATCGCCGGCATCGTCGGTCTGACCGAGATGTTCATCAAGAAGACCTCGCCGGTGCTGTTCCGTGTGCTGGGCATCTACCTACCCCTGATCACCACCAACTGCGCCGTGTTGGGCGTACCCCTGCTGAATGCCCAGGAACAGCACAACTTCGTCGAATCCCTGCTCTATGGCCTGGGTGGCGCCCTCGGTTTCACCTTGGTGTTGTTGTTGTTTGCAGCCATGCGCGAACGCATGGAGGCGGCGGATATCCCGAAACCCTTCCGGGGCGTGAGCATCGCCATGATCACGGCAGGCCTGATGAGCCTGGCCTTCATGGGCTTCGCAGGGTTGATCAACTGATGCTGTCCGCCATTCTGGTCATGGCCGGTATTGGTCTGATGCTCGGCGCGATGCTGGGCTGGGCCTCCATCCGTCTGAAGGTGGAGGATGACCCCCTGGTGGAGAA
>CAZEOR010000004.1:0-23863 GCA_964513695.1 uncultured Thiobacillus sp. | reverse complement strand
CAGGAAAGCGGCGATCTACCAGACCTATGAAGGCGGCTCCTTCAACGCCTTCGCGCCCCATCTGACCATCGCCGGCGACACCAATGCCAACCTGCCGGGCACGCTTAAGCGCATCAGCAACATCGAAGGCCTGGGCGCCGCCGGCCAGTGCGCGAATGCCGCCGCCACGAACGTGACGGTCAACGTTTCCGGCGTGAACAACACCATCGGCAAATACACCAACTGCGCCCGCACCAGTGTGGTCTTCAGCGAAGGCCAGAGCCTGCGCGCCGCCGTGACCGATGCGCCGGATCGCCCGGAAGGCGGCTTCTCCGACACCGAGTACCTGATCAACAAGCTCAACCTGGGCATCGCCACGGATCTGAGCGCCATCGGCAACGAAGTCCAGTCCAACATCGGCCAGGCCTGGGGCCTCGCCGTGTCCTACCCGCTCTACGCCCAGTTGCAGAAGAACCAGGGCCTCGTCGCCACCACCGCCGCCGACGGCGAGGCCTGCGACGGCGTCTATGGCGCCGGCGCCTGCCAGCCCAAGCTCAGCCAGGGCGATTACGCCAGCGTGGTGTGGGATTCCAACAAGGGCATCATGTCGGGCGCCTACTTCGGCGGCGCCGCCGGCAGCAAGCTGAATCTGGCGCGCCGGGTCAATATCTCCGGCAGCCAGTCCGCCTCCAACCTGTTCTTCCTTGGTAAGCCTTGTGCCCAGGGCGAGGCTCAGGGTTCCATGAACCCGGCTCCCGCCGGCAGCTACAACCTGGCTACCCCGGGCAATCCCCTCAGCGCTCGGTTCGTGGTGACGGAAAACTCCGGTACCGGCGACGTCAAGACCAAGCTCACCGCCGCCACCAACGCCGGCGAATTCGGCATCGGCGTGGTGTCCATGGAGAACGTGCCGGGCACTTCCGACAAGTGGGCCTACGTCAAGCTGAATGGAATCGCACCCAACAGCGACGCCTTCCAGCGCGCCACTTCCCTGGGCGGCGACTACACCTTCTGGTACGAGACCGTGGCCTTCACCGCCGCGACCGCCTTCCCCGAGGGCAGCGATCTGATCGGCGCCGTCAATGCCTCCCTGGGCAACCCGGCCATCTCCGACCTGACCGGCCTGTTCGTCAATGGTCTGGCCGGCGCCACCGGCGACAACGTGTCCAAGCTGTTCCGCGGCGGCAATTCCTGCTCCCCGATTCAGCATAACTAAGCGCCAACCGGGCGGTGCAATGCCGTCCATCCGGGTTTGGGACAACTCCGCGAGGGGTTGTCCCTTTGCCGTTAATGAAGATTTGAACACTGGCCCCTGTGGCGCCTAGCGAATGATGCCTGACCGAATGGTGCACAAAATTTCCGCGATACGGCTGCTGGCCGCGGGCCTGGCTTGGCTGCTCTGCTTTTCCGCCCGTGCTGAAGAGGCCCGCTTCGATATCCTGGAATATCTGGTGGAAGGCAATTCCACCCTGTCCGTCCACACCATCGAGACGGCGGTCTATCCCTTCCTGGGAGAGCGGAAGAGCATCGCCGAAGTCGAGTTGGCGCGGGAGGCCTTGGAGAAGGCCTATCACCAGAGCGGCTACCTGACCGTGTTCGTGAACGTCCCCGAGCAGAAGGTGGACGGCGGCGCTGTGCGCCTGCGCGTGGTGCAGGGCGAGGTGGAGCGTCTGCGTGTGACCGGCTCCCGATATTTTGCCCTGGGCGAGATCAAGGCGCGGGTGCCGGAATTGGCCGAGGGTAACGTGCCCTATTTCCCCGATATGCAGAAGCACCTTGCCGATCTTGGCCGCAGCGCCGACCGCAAGATCACCCCCGTGCTGCGGCCCGGCCGGGAGCCCGGCAAAGTGGAAGTGGACCTGAAGGTGGACGACAAGTCCCCATTGCACGGTTCCGTAGATTTGAATGACCGCTACAGCGCCGACACCACCCATACCCGTCTTTCCGGCAGCGCGCGTTGGGACAACCTGTGGCAGAAGAATCACAGCCTGGGCGTGAGCGTCCAGGTGGCTCCGGAAAATCCGGACGACAGCAAGGCGGTTTCCGCCACCTATTCCATACCGCTGGACTCCGGGAATTACCTGGCCGCCTACGCGGTACACACGGAAAGCGATGTGGCCTCCCTGGGCACCCTGGGCGTCATCGGCAACGGCGATATCCTGGGTTTGCGCTACATCCTGCCCCTGCGTGCGCGGCCCGGCTTCAATCACAGCCTGACCCTGGGTTTCGACTACAAGGATTTCAGCCAGACCGTGAAACTCCAGGGCGCGGACAGCTTCAACACCCCCATCAGTTACTTTCCGTTCACGCTGAGCTGGGATGGCGGCCTGAATGGGGAAAGCTCGGATACCCGTTTCAGTCTTGCCGCCAACCTCCACCTGCGCGGCCTGCTGGGAGACGACGCCGAGTTCGCCGATAAGCGCTTCAAGGCCAAGGCCCAGTACCTCTACGTGCGCGCTTCTTTGGATCAGACCTGGCATTGGCCGTCAGGCATGGACCTGGCCTTGCGCGCCGGCATGCAGTGGACCGATCAGCCCCTGATTTCCAACGAGGGCTTTGCCCTGGGGGGCGCCGATACGGTGCGCGGCTATCTGGAATCCGAAGTGCTGGGAGACCGGGGCGTGTCCTTGGGCGCCGAGTGGCGTTCGCGGCCTTTCTGGAAAGGCGAATCCGGCCTGGAGGAAGTCCGCTTCCTCGCCTTCCTCGAAGGCGGCCGGGCCTGGGTGGTCGATCCCCTTCCGGCCCAGGTGGACCGCTACAGCCTGTCCAGCCTGGGCCTGGGGCTGCGATTCAAGGTCCGCAACGGCCTGGCCGGCGCCCTGGATATTGCCCGGCCGCTCCAGGACGCGGGCCGCACCCGGGCCGGCGACAGCCGCATCCACGCCAGGTTGGGCTACACGTTCTAACGCCCGAAGGAACCGCCATGAACCGCAACCGCCATCGACTGGTCAGGAACGCCGCCACCGGCCTGTGGACCCCCGTCGCCGAAACCGCGCGGGGCCGGGGTAAGCACGGCGCCGTGGTTCTGGCGGCGGCCTGTCTGGGCCTGTTGCCGGGCCTGGCCGCCGGTGAGCTGCCCGTGCCCTGCGCGGGCGGCGCCTGCGGCACCCATCCGGGCCTGAACGTGCCCTTCTCCCAGATCCCCAACGCCGCCGTCTACACCACCCAGGGCAATACCGGCACCATCAGCCAGGCGGCGGACAAGGCCATCGTCAACTTCCGCTCCTTCAACCTGAGCCCGGGCAGCCAGGTGGTCTACCAGCGGGTGGACGCTATCGACAGCCGCAATCCCGTGGCCGGCGCCAGTTTTACCAACCTGTCCCGTATCTGGGACGCGAACCCCAGCGTCATCGCCGGTTCCATCACCCAGGCGGCGGGACAGAAGGCCAACGTGATCCTGGTCAACACCAACGGCATCGCCTTCGCCAACGGCGCCCAGGTGGACCTGAACACCCTGACCGCCACCAGCCTGAACATCGCCGATACCTTCGTACTGGACCAGTTCCTCACCAGCAACACCCTCACGCCCCAGTTCGAGGGCGAGGGCGGTTTCGTCAAGGTGCTGGAGGGCGCCCGCATCACCGCCGGCAGCCAGGGCCGGGTCATGCTCCTGGCGCCCACCGTGGTCAACCGGGGCAAGGTGAGCGCCCCCGATGGCCAGGTCATCGCCGCCGCCGCCACCAAGGTCTACCTGCGCGCCGCGTCCAACAGCGACCCCAATGTGCGCGGCCTGCTGATCGAGGTGGACAGTCCGGCCGGCCTGACGGATTTCGACAGCGCCAATACCGGCGTGAAGGATGGCAGCCTGGATGGCGAGACCGTCAAGCTGGCCGATCCGGCCCACGACAAGCTGGGGCATGTCACCAACCTGGGCGAACTCTCCGCCACGCGCGGCAATGTCTCCATGGTGGGCTTCGCTGTGAACCAGATGGGCATCGCCTCCGCCACCACCTCCGTGGTGTCCAACGGTTCCGTGTATCTGATGGCCAAGGACCGGGCGGTGAACAATGTCCAGTCCGAGCGGGGCGGGCGCGTGCTGCTGGGTCAGGGCAGTCTGACCCAAGTCATGCCCGAAGCAGGGGATGCCACGGGCTCGCTGGATGGAGATGCGGGCGCCGGGCTGGCCCTGGCCTCCCAGGTCAAGGTGTTGGGCCGGGATATCCGGATGGAAAGCGGCGCGGCCATCAGGACGCCCGCGGGCGTGGTGGATTTCACGGCCATGGACAACCCCGGCCTGCTGGATACCACCAATGATCCCTTCAAGAAGGTGGGTACGAATCTGATCTCGCCCACAGCGCGGGTGCATATCGCCGATGGCGCCCGCATCAGCGTGGCCGGATTGGAAGAGGTTCAGGTGGATGTGGCCCGCAACGTGGTGGAAGCGGAGTTGCGCGGCGACGAACTCAAGGACTCGCCGATCAACCGGAATGGCGCTTTGCGGGGCGAAACCGTTCATGTGGACATCAACCGCGCCCTGGCCAATGCCGGCGCGGGTAAATCGACACTCATCGCCAAGGACAGTCTGGACTCCTACCAGGCCCGCATCGAGCGTGGCGTGGCCGAGCGATCCACGGCGGGTGGCACCGTGCGCATCCGCTCCCAGGGCGAGGCCATCCTGGAGTCCGGCGCGGTGATCGATCTGTCCGGCGGCAGCCTGCGCTATACGCCCGGATACATCCCAAGCACCAAACTCAGCGTGGGCGGCAAGCTGGTGGATGTGGCCGACGCCAGCGCCGAGGTGGCCTACGACGGCGTCGCCACCCGCTTCGTCAAGGATTACGGGCGCTGGGGCGTGACGGAAAACTTCGAACTTGGCCAAAGCGTCCGCTACGACCCGGGCTACGTGGAAGGCAAAGACGCGGGCTCCCTGGAGGTGATGGGCATGCGCGCCGCCGTGGTCCAGGCCGACATCCAGGGCCGCACCACCGTGGGGGAACTCCAGCGCGCGGGCGGAAGCCAGCCCGCCGGCGCCAGCCTTACCCTGGGCAGCGCTTCGGTGGCCGGCGATTACAAGCTCAACCAGCGTATCGAGATCAGTTCCACCGCCGCCACCCTGCCGGCTGGTTTCGCTTTCGGCGACAAACTGGCGGCGGAGATGGTCGCCACCCTGGTGCTCGACCCGGCCCTTATGGGCAAGGACAAGGTCGCCCACCTGAACGTCTTCTCCAACCAGGCCGCTGCGGTGCGGGACGCCCTGCGCGTTTCCACGGGCGGCAGCGTGTCCATCACCGCAAAGGGCATCGCCGTCGAGGCCGACATGACGGCCGCCGCGGGGGCTATCAGCCTACAGGCCCGCTCCAACAACGTGGACACCACCATCGCGCCGCTGGACGTCCGCGTCGCCGATGGCGTCACCCTGTCGGCCCGGGGCAACTGGGTGAACGACCTGCCGGGCATGCCGGCCACCCCGGATGCGGCGGCCCGGCCCGATGGCGGCAGGATCGTCCTTTCCGCCGTGGATGACGTCGATCTGGGAGCGGGTTCGCTGCTGGACGTCACCGGTGGCGGCTGGCTCAAGACCAATGGAAATCTCACAGCCGGCAAGGGCGGCGACATCACCCTGGAAGCCAACGCCGGCAGCGCGGCGGCCAACGCCCACGCCGGCGCCGTGGCCCTGGGCGGCGAACTGCGCGCCTACGGCCTGGGCAAAGGCGGCAAGCTCACCTTGTCCACGGGCGCCATCCGCATCGATACGGCGCCGGATGCCGACGCGGCCACCCTGGACCTGACGCCGGCGTTTTTCCGGCAGGGCGGTTTCGCCGATTTCGTCCTGACCGGACGCGACGGGGTCGCGCTGGCCGCCGATGTCGACGTCCAACCCGCCGTCGTCAGCCTGGACGTCCAGCCCGGCTACAGCCTCCAAACCACCGGCGCGCGCGTGGAGGACTTCACCCGCCGGGTCATCCGGGAAGACGCCATCCGGCAGGCGGCCAACCTGAGTCTCACCGCCGATGCCACCGACAAAGGCGACCTGACCATCGGCGCGGGCGCGCGCATCCGCGTCGATCCCGGCGCGAGTGTCACCCTGGCGGCCGGGCATCTGATGGAGATCCTGGGGTGGATCACCGCGCCGGGCGGTTCCATCAAGGCCACCCTCAACCGGGTTGGTTCGGACAGCTACGATCCCGCCAGCGCCCTGTGGCTGGGGGCCGGGGCGAAGCTGGACGTGGCCGGCGCCGCCCTGGCGTGGACCGACGCCAAGGGCCTGCGCCAGGGCAAAGTCCTGGCCGGCGGCGGTGTGACCCTGGCTGCGCAAACCGGCTACCTGGTGACCGACGCGGATTCGCTCATCGATATTTCCGGTGCCTCGCCGACATGGCTGGACATCCCCAACGAGTCCGGCGGGCTGGGCATGACGGTGGGAAGCGACGCGGGCAGCCTTGCCATTTCCGCCCAGGAAGGCGCGCTCCTGGACGGACGCGTTCTGGCCCATGGCGGCGGCTCCGGCCGGGGTGGGAGCTTTGCCCTGAGCCTGGGTCTGGCTGACCGCCCCATCGAGGGGGGCTACCCTTCCTCCGAGCGCGTGTTGAGCCTGGCCCAGTCCACCGCCGTCCAAGCCCTCGGCCTTTCACCTGGCTCGGCCATGCCCGACGCCCTCGCCGGCCAGGCGCGGGTGGGCGCGGCGGCGCTGGAATCGGCTGGCTTCGAGTCCGTCAGTCTTGCCGGCTGGGACGGCATCCGCCTGGAGAACGGCCTGAACATGGGCGCCGGCCGCGCCGTCCCGCTGCGGGAAATCCGGCTGGATAGCCCCCGCATCGAGACCGCTGGCGGCGATGCCTTCATCAGCGCCGAAGTCCTGCGCCTGGGCAACCACGACGACGAGCGGCAGGTTGCCCCGAGCGCCGTGGATCAGGGTACGGGTCTCCTGGATGCCCGCGCCGAACTGCTGGAACTGGCCGGCGTCTTCCGTCTGAGCGGCATGAAGACCGCCAGGCTGCGCGGCAACGAGGAGATCCGCCTGGCGGGCATCGCCACCAGCACGGAAGCCCGCCCCACCGGTTTGCTCTGGAGCGCGGCCGATCTCGAACTGCGCGGCGATGTGGTGGCGCCCACCACCTACAGCGATTTCACGATCCGGGCGCCGGGCCGGACGGTCGCCTTCGCCAGCGATACCGCCACACCCGCCATGCCCCTCTCCGCCCAGGGACGGGTCACGGTGGAAGCGGCGACCATCGAACAGGGCGGCAACCTCTGGGCGCCTTTCGGCCAGATCGACCTGCGAGCCGGTGAGCGCGTCTGCTTCCTCGGCAATAGCCTGACCTCCGTGGCGGCGGACGCCGATGCCCTGATTCCCTTCGGCAAGGTGGTGAACGGCCTGGAGTGGGTCTACGAATCCAATTCGACGGACATCGTCCAGGACACCCTGGCCGGAAAATCCATCCGCGCCTCGGGAAAGAAAGTGGAAGTCGAGGGCAATGCCACCATCGACCTGTCTGGTGGCGGCGACATGCAGGCCTATGAGTTCACCGTGGGCCCCGGCGGCTCCAGCGACATTCTCGGCCAGCGCGGTATCTACGCCATCCTGCCGGGCTACTCGGGCAGCTTCGCGCCCGGTGACGCCCAGGAGAACACCGGATTCGATCTGTATGCCGGGCGGGCGGTCTATCTTTCCGGTATCCCCGGCCTGCCGGCGAAGGTCTATACCCTGCTGCCCGCTCATTACGCCCTGTTGCCGGGCGCCTGGGCCGTCAAGCTGGATGGCGCCAGCGCCGACATGTCGCCCGGCCAGTCCACCCTCCGCGCGGACGGCACCTGGGTGGCATCCGGTTACCTTACCGACAGCCGCGCCGGTGTGAACGGTCCCCGCGACCCCCGCTGGAGCGGCTTCCAGATCCTGTCACGGGCCCAGGTGCTCGACCGCTCGGAGTTCACCCTGACCAAGGCCTCGGCGTTCTACGCCGACGGCCGGCAACAGCCCCGCGATGCGGGCCTGTTGTCGCTGAACACCACGGGTACTGGCAAGGACAGCCTGGTGCTGGACCTCGATGCGATCTACAACTTCGCGCCGGATGCCGGCGGACATGGCGCGGCGGTGGACATCGCCGCGCCATCCCTGGAAATCGTTAATCTGGCCAGCCAGTCCGCCTCCGGCCCGGATGCCGTCACGCTCTCTGTGGAGATCCTGAACAAGATGGGCGCGGACAGCCTGTTCCTCGGCGGCGCGCGCAGCGTCAATGGCGATACCACCTCCCTGGCCGTGAGCACGGATGTGTTGACGCTGGCCAACGACGCCGATCATGCCCTGCGCGCCGGTGAAATCCTCCTGGCGGCGCGGGACACCCTCACGCTCAAAGCCGGTAGCGCCCTCGACGCACGAGGGCCGGCGGGCGATGCCGGCGCCTATACCACGACGGGCAATGGCGCCCTGGTGAGGGCCGCCTCCACCACGGCGAGGTTCAGCCGCGCCGGCAGTCCGGATGGGAGCACGGGCAGACTGATTGGCGAAGCTTCGGATGAAGGTGAAGGCGGCACGGCCGCAACGCGTATCACCGCATCGAGTTCCATCATTCTGGACGCCACACGGGAAAACGCTTTCCGGGGCGACACGCGCTTCGCCGGCGAGGCTGGCAAGACCGTTGCCGGGAATCTGGCCCTGGGTGGTGAAGCCATCAGTTTCGGCGCCGCGCCCGAGGGCACCGATGGATTGGTGTTCAGCCAGTCGGCGCTGGAGGGCTTGAGCGGACTGGCTTCGCTGAGCCTGACCAGCTATTCCGCATTCGATCTGTATGGCGATGTGAACGTGGGTGGCGTCGATGCCGCCGGCAAGCCGACCCTGAAGAACCTGAGCCTGCTTGGCGCGGGACTGGCCGGCCTGGACAATGCCGGCAAGACCGCGAAACTGCGCGCCGAGCGGCTGCTGATCGCCAATCCTGCGGCGGTGGCCTTTCCCGGCAAAGCCGGGTTGGGCAGCGGCGCCCTGGAAATCCTGGCGGATACGCTGGTGCTGGGTGCGGGCGACAAGGCCATCAAGGGCTATGGCTCGGTGGATATCAGCGCCAATGAACTGGTGGGAAGCGGCACGGGCAAAACCCAGATCGCGGCCGCCAGCACGGCCATGCATGTCAACCGCGTCACCGGCGAACGGGCCTCGTACCAGTCCCTGGCCGCCGACGGTGGCCTGGAGGTAGGCTGGAAAGCCACGAACCGCAAGTTCGCCGAGGTCACCGCCCTGGGCGCCAAATGGGCCATGTCCGGCGCGAGCCTGGGCTTCGACACTCTCGCCGTGTTGCCCTCGGGACAACTCAAACTCACCGCCACCACAGGCGATCTGCGGCTGGGGCCGGCCTTGTCCGACGATACCGGCGCGCCGTTGCCGGATTCCCATGCCGAATTCGACGTGGCCGGCCGCGAAGTTGCCTTCTTCGACGTGAGCCGGGCATCCCCGGGCGGGCGTGTCGAACTGGTCAGCGCGAGCGGGAATGTGATCGTCAACGGCGCCAGCAAGGTGAATGTGTCCGCGCCATCCGGCGGCGACGCCGGCGATCTGGTGGTTTCCGCGACTGGCGGCGAACTCCAAGTGTCCGCCGAGGCCGAACTCACCGGCCTGGCCACCGGGGATGGCGAGGGCGCCGGATTCGAACTGGACGTGGCCAGGCTGGCGGATTTCTCCAGCCTCAACGACAAGCTCAATACGGGGGGCTTCCATGGCGCCCGCAGCCTGCGCGTACGCGACCAGGCATCCTTGACCATGGGCTCGATGAAGGCCAAGGACATCCGTGTCAGCGTCGACAAGGGCGCGCTCACCTTGAACGGTACCCTCGACGCTTCCGGTAGCGACGCCGGCGGCATCGGCCTTTACTCCCGCGACAACCTGACCCTGGGCGAAGGTGCCTGGCTCAATGCCTACGCCACCGGCGACGGGGAGAACGGCGGCACGGTGGAAATCGAATCGGTGTCCGGCAAGCTCGATCTCGCCGCCGGCAAGGTGAACGTCTCCGGCGGCGCCGGTGGCTCGGGGGGCAAGGTTCGGACTATCGCGGCGCAAACCGGGAGCGTGGCCGATTACGCCACCCCCCTGGCGGACAGCGGCACCGCCACCGCCTTCAAGGTAGGCGCCCCGGAAGGTGTAACGGCGCTGGTGGAAGGACAGGTCATCCTGTTCAAGGCGACCAACGCGAACACCTCCACCACGCCCACCCTGCAAATCGGCACCCTGGCGGCAAAGACGATCAAGAAGAACGGCGGCGACAACCTGGCGGCCGGCGACATCAAGCAGGGCGACGTGGTCGCGGTCATGTTCGATGGCACCAATTTCCAGATGGTCGCCGCCGACACGGGCAGCGGCGTCAACGCCACGCCCTTCGCGAAGGGCAACATCATCGGCGCAGCGGACGCCGCCCTGTATGGCCGCCGAAACTACGAGACCACCAGCATCGACGCCAAGCTGGCCAACCGGGTGGAAGCCGAGGCGGCGGTGTTCGCCACCATCGCCAACGCCACTTCCGCGACCAGCATGGTGATTCGCCCAGCCAGCGAAATCCGAGCCACGGCGGGCGGAAACGGCGACCTGACCCTGGCCGCCGACTGGAACCTGGCCCAGGCCAACCGGGCCGGCGAGCGGGCCGGCCTGCTGACCCTGCGGGCCACGGGCAACCTGAAGCTCAACGCCAACCTCTCCGACGGCTTCAACGTGGCCACGCCCCTGAACGGCGCCGACCCGGCCACCCTGTATGCCGGCGAATCCTGGAGCTACCGTCTGGTCGGCGGGGCCGACACCGGCGCGGCCGATCCCCTGGCCGTCAAGGCCGGAAACGCCGACCTGACGCTGGCGGCGGGCAAGCTGGTACGCACCGGCAGCGGGGACATCCGCGTTGCCTCCGGGCGAGACATCCTGCTCAAGGACGCCAAGTCCGCCATCTATACCGCCGGTCGCGCCGCCGCGGCGCTGGACGGCTTGACCGCGCCCGCCAACGCCCAGTTCAGCGAGGCGGGCGGGTCGGTGTCCTTGAGCGCCCTGCGCGACATCGTCGGCACCGCCTCGGCCCAGCTCTATT
The DNA here is from genome assembly GCA_964513695.1 of uncultured Thiobacillus sp. Lineage (GTDB taxonomy): Bacteria > Pseudomonadota > Gammaproteobacteria > Burkholderiales > Thiobacillaceae > PFJX01. The sequence goes on along the minus strand of CAZEOR010000004.1, from coordinate 12,890 downwards.
CCAACTGGCTGTTCCGCCAGGGCAGTCTTGACGCCGTCACGGGCGCCTATGTGTCCCAACCCGCTTGGTGGGTGCGCTTCGACCAGTTCCAGCAGGGTGTCGGCGCCCTGGGCGGCGGCGACGTGAGCCTGAGCGCCGGACGGAACATCCAGAACGTCTCCGCCAGCACGCCGACCCAGGCCCGGGTGGCGGGCAGCTCGCCGGAGCGTGGGCAACTGCTGAAAACCGGCGGTGGCGATCTGTGGATTGAAACCGGCGGCGATTTGCTGGGTGGGCAGTATTACGCCGACCGTGGCGATCTGGTGCTGACGGCGGGGGGCAAAATCGACAGCGGGCAGAAAGTCGGCAACAAGCCGCTGTATACCATCCTGGCCCTGGGTGACGCCCAGGCACAGGTGTTCGCCCAGGGCGATGTGAATATCCACACCATCCTCAATCCCCATCTGGTTGTGCAGTCTTCCGGGGCCGGCGCCAACTTCAATATTGCCAACGCGGCCAGCGCCAGTTGGAGTTTGTTCTCGACCTACGGCCCGGATAGCTCGGTGGACATGGAAAGCCTGGCCGGCAAGTTGACCTTGCATGACGTCACCAATACCGCCACCAGCGCCGTCGCGGCGGTGAAGGATGCCTACAAGTCGCCGCTGAACTTCAACATCAGCAGCGCGAAATACAATGCAACCCTGCTCTCTGTATTGCCGCCCAGCCTGTCGGCCACGGCCTTTCAGGGTGACATCCTGGTGGACGGTACCCAGGCCTGGTTGAGCCCCGCCAGGCGCAGCGATCTCACCTTGCTGGCCGCTGATTCCGTCAGCATGCCTGCCCGCATGACCCAGAGTGATATGGATACGGGACTGATCCCCGGCGCTTTGAACCCCGGATCGGCAACCAGCCAGTTCACCCCTTCCACGGTTACGGCCCATGCCGCGATACCCGTTCACACGGGCGACACGGAGCCGGTGCGCATCTACGCGCGGGACGGCGATGTGTCCGGAAAGGCAAATACCCTCAATCTCACCCTGGCGGAATCGGTCCGGGTACGGGCGGGCCGGGATGTCAAAGACCTGGGTATCCAAGCCCAGCATGTCAACGCCGGCGATGTCAGTTTCGTCGAGGCGGGGCGCGACATTCTCTTCTCCCAGTCCGGCAGTGGCCGCAACGACAACGCCCGGATCTGGATCGGCGGTCCCGGGCGGCTTGAGGTTACCGCCGGCCGGGATGTCGATCTGGGAAGTTCGGCGGGCATCGTCAGCCGGGGGGATCTGGATAACGGGGCGCTGCCTTCCGAAGGCGTGGATATCCGGGTTGCCGCCGGCGTGGGAGCCGGGGGTATCGACTACGACGGCGCGGTGCACCGGCTGATCGCCGCCTTGGAAAAGGCGGGGACCGGGGTGGATGATGCCTTGCTGTGGCAGGCGCGCTGGATCTCGGGCAACAACACCCTGGACGGAAGCGCGGCGCTGTCTGCGGTGCGGGCCGTGGACGCATTGGACAAGGATGCGCGGCGCACTCAGGTGCGCGCATGGCTATTCACCGCGCTGCGCGCTACCGGACGCGATTCGACCAACCCCGACAGCCTCTTCGCGGCGGATTACGCGCGTGGTTACGCGGCACTGGAATTCCTGTTCCCCGGCATTGGCGAAACCGGGACAGACGGCGCATTCAAAAACTACCAGGGTGGCGTGAATCTCTTCGCCAGCCGCATCAAGTCTGAGCGGGGCGGAGACATTGAGGTGATGGTGCCGGGCGGGTCACTGGTCGTCGGCCTGGCCAACACCCCGGCCAGCCTGGTCAGCGTAGGTAACCAGGTGTTGGGCATCGTTACTGTGGAGGAAGGCGATATCCGCGTGTTTTCCCGGGACGACATGCTGGTCAACCAGTCCCGCATCCTCACCGTGGGCGGCGGCGACATCCTGCTCTGGTCCAGCGAGGGCGACATCGACGCGGGCAAGGGCAAGAAGACCGCCAGCGCAGTGCCGCCGCCGGTCATCAAGGTGGACAGCCAGGGCAACGTCACCCAGGAATTGCAGGGCGTGGCTACCGGCAGCGGTATCGGTGCGCTGACCGGCCAGCCCGGCGTGGACGCCGGCGACGTGGACCTGATCGCGCCCAAGGGCACGGTTAACGCGGGCGATGCCGGCATCCGCGCGGGCAACCTGAATATTGCCGCCCAAGTGGTGCTCGGCGCCGACAATATCCAGGTATCCGGCGTCTCCTCCGGCGTGCCGGTGGCGGATACCGGGGGCCTTTCCGCAGGTCTGGCCGGTAACAGCAGTCTTGGGGATGCCCAGGCGGCGCAGGAAACGACCCGATCGATCGGCGGCAAGTCCGGCGATACGCAAAAGGCGGCAGAGGAGGCCAAACAAACACTGGCCAGCTTCCGCCCAAGTTTCATATCGGTGGAAGTGCTGGGCTTCGGCGAAGGCACTGCCAGCCTCGGGGATCCAGGGGATGGCGCCGGGAAAAGAGAGCCCGCCCGGTGAAGCTGCCATGAGCCGAACGGCTCATGGCAGCTTCACCGGCTTGTAACCAGGAAAGCGAATACTCGCCGTTTCTTGAAACGGCCTGTTTCCCATGTTCCGTATTGCTCTTGCTTTCTTGCTGCTCGTCGCGGCCTTCCCCGCCCAGGCATGGTGGAACAGCGATTGGACCGTGCGCAAAGCCCTCAGCCTCAATACCGCCGCTGACGGCGCGGACTTGAAGGAAGGACTGGCCAACGTACCGGTACTGGTGCGTTTGCACACCGGAAACTTCGATTTCGCCGGCGCCAAGGCGGATGGCGCCGATCTGCGTTTCGTTGCTGAAGACGACAAGACGCCGCTCAAGTTCCATATCGAGAAATTCGATGCGGCCAACCAACTGGCCCTGGTGTGGGTGCAGGTGCCCAAGTTACTGGCGGGCAACAAGACGCAGAAAGTCTGGCTTTACTCAGGGAACGAAAAAGCCGCGCCGTCCAGCGACGGGAAGGGTACATACGATGTCAACCAGATCGCAGTCCTGCACTTTGCCGAGGCGGGCGGCGCGCCCCAGGATGGCACCGCCTACGCCAACCACACTCGGGAATTCACCGGCAAAAGAATGGCAGGGGCCATCGGAGGCGGTATCGGCTTCGATGGGGAATCCACCCTGGTCATCCCCGCCTCGCCATCCTTGAAAATCGGCCCGGCAACGGGTTTTACCTTCTCGGTCTGGGTCCGCTCCACCGATGCCAGGCAAAACGCTGTTCTGTTCAGCCGGGTGGAGGGTGGCAAGTCCATGGTCCTGGCCCTGCGGGAAGGGAAGCTGGAGTCTTCTGTGGATGACGGGGCCGTGAATCTGCGCAGCGCTCCACCGGTCGATCTGCCGGCGTCGGGCTGGTTCCATCTGGCCATGGTGGCGGGCGAAGAGGTTTCCATCTTTGTCAACGGACAGAAGGTGGCCGGCGTCGAGGCGCGCTGTCCGGAAATGAATGGAGAGATCATTTTGGGCCGTGGCTTCCATGGCGAGATGGATGAGGTGAACCTGGCCAACGTGGCCCGGCCGGCCGACTGGATCAAGGTGGCCGCCCTGGGCCAGGGCGCCGACGCGAAACTGACGGTGTACGGCGAAGACGAGGGAGAGGAGGGCGGCGGCGAAACCTCCTACTTCGGCGTCATCCTGCAAAGCGTGACCCTGGATGGGTGGGTTGTCATCGTCATCCTGATGATCATGCTGGGCATCAGCGCCATGGTGATGGCCGCCAAGGCCATGGTGGTGAGCAAGACCGAGAAGGCCAACCGGCAGTTTCTGACGGAATTCCACAACCTCAAGGGCAAGGACGCCGCCGCGCTGGACAGCGAGGAGGATCCGGATGACGCAGACCTGAAGGACACAGGATTGGCCGCAGTCATGTTCGGCCACCATGACCATTTCCAGAATTCCAGCCTGTACCGCATCTATCACGCAGGTATCCAGGAGGTGAAGAAACGGATGGGCGAGCGCGCCGGCGCGGAATTGTCGCCCCAGGCGCTGAATGCCATCCGCGCCACCCTGGACGGTACCCTGGTGCGCGAGAACCAGAAGCTCAACAGCCTCATGGTGCTGCTCACCATCGCCATTTCCGGCGGGCCGTTTCTCGGCCTGCTGGGCACGGTGGTGGGGGTGATGATCACCTTCGCCGCCATTGCCGCCACCGGCGATGTCAACGTGGCGGCCATCGCCCCCGGCATTGCGGCGGCCCTGGTGGCCACCGTCGCCGGTCTGGCTGTCGCGATTCCCGCCCTGTTCGGCTACAACTACCTGGGCTCGCGCATCAAGTCCATCGGCGCCGACATGCACGTGTTCGTGGACGAGTATATCGCCCGCATCGCTGAGACCTACTCGCGATGAAAGGGGTGGCTATCGCGGTTTACTTCCCCCTTTTGTATAGGGGGGAATGGTCGCGCCCGGCGGGCGGTGACCGGCTGAGCGAGGGGAGTCGGCGCCATGGCTGAGCTGCGCGAGGACAACGAGCCCTACGACGACATCAACATCACGCCCATGCTGGACCTGGCCTACGTGCTGCTGGTGATCTTCATCATCATGACCACCGCCACGGTGCAGGGCATCCAGGTCAACCTGCCCAAGGCCAGCGTGGCGCCCAGCCTGGCCAAGCCGAAGACCAAGGCGGTCACCATCGACGCCAATGGCCAGATCTACCTGGATACCTATCCGGTGAATATGAGCGAGCTGGAAACCCGTCTGCGCGGCTTCAAGGCCATCACGCCGGACCTGCCGGTGGTGATCAAGGGCGACGCCAAGATCCAGTACGAGAAGGTCATCGAGGTCATGGACCTGTGCGGCCGCCTCGACATCACCCAACTGGGCCTGGTGACGCAGAAACTGGTCAAGTAGCGATGGAGGGGAAGAAGAAGTCCTTGCGTAGCCGGCTGCCGATTCTTGCCGGCCTGCTGTTCATGACGCTGTTCACGGCGGGTGTGATCGGGCTGGTGAAAGGCTTTATCGACAATACCGAGGCGCCGGAAAGGGTTCGGGTGCAGAAGATATCCCTGGTCAAACCGCCGCCGCCCAAGCCCGAGGAAAAACCGCCCGAGCCAGAAAAAATGCAACAGGAGCAGCCCAAGCATGAAGAGGTGCAACTGGATCAGCCTCCAACTCCGGACCAGCCACGGGACGAAGGGCCGCCAGCGGGCGAACAGCTTGGTCTGGATGCCGACGGTGGCGCCGGTGGCGACGGTTTCGGCCTGGCGGCGCGCAAGGGCGGCCGCGACATCACTACCCTGGGTGGCGGTGGCAGTCGCCTCGGCTGGTTTTCCAAGCTCATATCGCGCCAGTTGGAGGATGCGCTCAAGCGCGCCAAGAGCTTGCAGGGCAAGGAGTACCAGGTCACCGCTCAACTCTGGATCGACGGCAGCGGAATCACGCGGGTGCGTCTGGACAAGGGTACCGGCAATACGGAACTGGACGAGATCCTGCGCCGGGAGATGCTGGGCCTGACCCTGCGCGAGGCTTTACCGGAAGACATTCCCCAGCCGGTCAGGCTACGAGTGGTGTCGCGATGAACCATGCAATCGGTTTCCCCCTGAATCCCCCCAAAACGCGGCCATTCCCCTCCGCCGCCCGTCGCGAAGGCAGGCAGGGGCTGGCGCGGCAAGTGGGGACATTGGTTATGCAATCCGAATCGAAGACGAAATCATGAGACCCGACACCATCAAGCCCCTGATCCTGGTTCTGGCCCTGGCCGCCACCCTGCCCGCTGCGGCGGGCGAACGCGAACAGCTGGAAGCCCTGCGCGAAACCACTATCGCCATACTCGGCGCCCTGGTCGAAAAAGGCATTCTCACCAAGGATGCCGCCGACGATCTGGTGAGACAGGCCGGCGCCAAGGGCCAGGAGAAAGCCGAGGCCGCCGCCAAGGCCGAAACCGCTGCCGGCGTGGTCCGTGTGCCTTACATCCCGGAAGTGGTGAAGCGGGAGATCCGCGAACAGATCCGCCAGGAGGTTGTCGCCCAGGCCAAGACCGAACGCTGGGGCGACGTCAACGCGGTGCCCGAGTGGGTGGAGCGCTTGAAATGGGAAGGCGACCTGCGCGTGCGCCACCAGAGCGACCTGTTCGCCGACGGCAATGCGGCGCCGGCCTTTTTCGATGCAACCGGGGTGTCCCTGGCCAATACTGGCGAGGATCGCCACCGCTGGCGTGTGCGCGCCCGGCTTGGCCTGCTGGCCAAGGTCTCGGAAAACGTTTCCACCGGCTTCCGGATCAGCACGGGCAATACCAACGACCCGGTTTCCACCAACCAGACCCTGGGCACCACAGCCAACAAGTATTCCCTGGTGCTGGACCGGGCCTTCGTCAAGGCCGACCCGCGGGACTGGCTGAGCGTCTCCGGCGGCCGCATCCCCAACCCCTTCTTCAGCACCGACCTGGTCTGGGACGACGACGTCAACTTCGAGGGCGTCGCGGCGACTTTCAAGCCCTGGTCCAACGGGGCCATGGCCGCCAAGCCCTTCTTCACGGTGGGCGCCTTCCCGCTCCAGGAAGTGGAAACCTCCGCGACCAACCTGGCCCGCGACAAGTGGCTCTACGGTGCCCAGGCCGGCCTGGACTGGCGTAGCGGCGCCTACAGCCGTTGGCGTTTCGGAATGGCCTATTACGGCTATCGCAACGTCGCCGGCGTGCGCAATACCACCCCCACCCTCAATGGCTCCTATGACGGCACTGCGCCTGCCTTTCACCAGAAGGGCAACTCGCTGTATGTCATCGACACCGATGCCAACAACAACGGTACCCAGGATGATTCGGTCTGGGGGCTGGCTTCCGACTACCGCATGCTGAACCTCACCGCCGTGGCCGACCTGACCCACTTCGACCCCGTGCACGTGATCCTGAGCGCGGACGTGGTCAAGAACATCGGCTATGACAAGGCCAAGGTCGCCGCTCGCATGGGGGCGGGCTACAACGCAAAGACTCTGGGCTGGCATGCCAAGGTGACCGTCGGCATGCCCGGCATCTCCCTGCCCGGCGATTGGCAGGTGTTCCTCGGCTATCGCCATCTGGAGCGGGACGCGACTCTGGATGCCTTCACGGATTCCGACTTCCGTCTGGGCGGCACCGACGCCAAGGGCTATTACCTGGGCGCCCTTTACGGCCTGGACCGCAATACCTGGCTTTCCGCCAAGTGGATGTCCGCCGATGCCATCGATGGCCTGCCCTTCAGCACGGACGTGTTTCAGGTGGATCTGAATGCGAAATTCTGATCATGCTCGGTCCATCGCTGTCCTGATCGCGCTCTTCGCGTTGAACGGGATGGCCTGGGCCTTTGATCCGGAGAGGGATGCCTGGCTGTATTCACCCGACGAGGGCAGCCGGCCCGCCGAAATGCGGAAAGCGCGCGACCCCGTCGAGTTCGCCCGCATTCGGGCCACTGGCAACGACCTGGAACCGGAATATGCCGGCGCCGGGCAGCTTGAACTTATCCTGGCCGCAGGGCAGGGCGACCGGGCGCGTCTGGAATCCCTGTTGCAGCAAGGTGTCAATCCCAACGGGCTGGCCGGTTTCCGGGGCAAGACCGCCCTGATCCTCGCCGTGGAGCAGGGCGATGTGGAAATCACCCGGCTGCTGCTTGATGCGGGCGCCGATCCGGATCTTCAAGGCGGTGGTTTTACTCCGCTCGGGCTGGCCGCTCTGCGCGGCCATAGCCGTATCGCCGGATTGTTGCTGCATGCCGGCGCCGATCCGGACCGCAAGAGCGGCGATGGCAACACGCCTCTGACCGCCGCCGCCGCCATGAACCGGGTGGAAACCCTGCGCGTGCTTTTGGCCGCCGGCGCCGATCCCTCCCGGTTCAATCGGGAAGGCCGGACCGCCCTTAGCGTGGCGGCCATGGAGGGTTTCGAGGTGGCGCTTCGGGTCATGCTGGAAGCCGGTGTCGATGTCAACGTGCTGGACCGCAACAAGGGCACCGCGCTGGATTCGAGCGGCTTCAGCAACAACAAACGTATACCGAAGCTGTTGGTGGAGCACGGCGCCGGGGTGCAATGAACCTGGTCGTCACCGGAGGAATATCGATGAATGGGCGAGTGAGAATCGTGGTGTGGCTGATCTTGTGCGGGCTGGCATCCGGGCCTGGATTTGCCGGTTCCGACAAGAAAGCGGGCCGCGAGAAGGAAGCCTTGCGCCGGGTCCAGATGCAGTTGCAGCAAGTCCAGGGCCAGGTAGCCACGCTGGAGCAGGAGAAATCCCAGTTGGGCAGCCAACTCGATCAGGCTCGCAAGGAAGCCAGAGCGGTCCAGGGTAAGCTGCGCAAACTCAATCAGAGCCTCAGTGAGGAAAAGTCGCGCGGTGAGCAACTGCGGAAGGAAGTCGAAGAGGTGAAGCAGGCGCTGGCCTCCAGCAAGTCCCGCTTGGCGGACACGGAAGCCGGTTTGGCGGAAACCTCGAATAAGCTGCAACGGACCCAACAGACCCTGGCCCGGACCGAGGCCGACAAACGTCAGTTGGAAGGCGTCAAACTCAGGAATGAGAAGGAAATCGCCTCCTGTGAAGACAAGAACCTGAAGCTCTATCAGACCGGCCGGGCGTTGATGACCCGCTTCGAGCAGAAAAGCTGCGGCGAGATTCTCGCCCAGAAGGAACCCTTCACGGGGCTGAAGCGGGTGGAAGTGGAAAACCTGCTGGAAGAATACCGGGACAAGCTGGATGAGCAGAAGCTGATCAAGCCCCCGGGGGGGTGAAGCCCTGTTCCCTGTCGACGCTTGGGGGTTCAACCCGAGCCCTTCCGCTCCCGCAACACCGGCTTAACCGGGACGTAACCTGGCTGGAATATCCTGCCGGCATCCCTATTTTTCAGCCGGATGCATGAATTTCGCGGATTTGCGGCCCCAGTTGGACCACATTCTCAGCCAGAACAAGGTTGTCACTCTTCTGCAACCTATCCTGGACATGGCTGAAGGATGCATCGCCGGCTACGAGGCATTGACCCGCGGGCCCTCGGACAATCCCTTGCACTCCCCCGAGGCCCTGTTCAAGGTGGGCGAGTATTACGGCAAGCTGCTGGAGCTCGATCTGGTTTGTTGCAACACGGCGTTCAGTACATTTGCCAGGCTCAAGCTGTCCGGCCGCCTGTTCGTCAACATCACGCCAGGCAGCCTGCTCGCCGAGGCCTTCTCACCCGCCGCAATTCTTGAGCGTGTGGCCCGGGTCGGCCTGGATCGCCGGCAGTTGATATTCGAGATCACAGAGAGTTCGCCGGATTTCGACTATGGCGAACTCAAGCACGCCGTTGGGTTGTTGCGCGACGCGGGGCTGGAAGTGGCCATGGACGATCTGGGCGAGGGGTTTTCCAGCCTGCGCCTGTGGTCCGAGTTGAAACCGGGCTTCGTCAAGATCGACAAACATTTCATATCGGGTATCCACCAGGATCCCAACAAGCTCCAGTTCGTCCGCTCCATCCAGCAACTGGCGGAAAACGCCCATGCCCAGGTCATCGCCGAAGGGGTGGAAACCCAATCTGAACAGGCCATCATCAAAGATCTGGGAATACGCTATGCACAGGGTTACCTGATCGGCCGGCCCTCGCCTACACCGGCCCGGATTCCTCCCCCGGAAGTGATGGATAACCTGGCCTCGGGCCGGGTCAGCGTGTTTCCCGTCTCTTCAGGCACGGGCAGTATCCGGTTATTCGCGGAGAGACTGGTCATCACCGCGCCCAGCGTCAGCACGAGTACGCCGAGCCAGGCGGTCCTGGACCTCATGCTGAGCCAGTCTGCGCTGCACGCCGTGGCGGTGCTGGATGGCGACAGGCCGGTGGGCATCATCCATCGTCCTGCCCTGCTTGACCGCTTCATCGGCATGTTCGGCCGGGAGATCTATGGCAAGAAACCTTGCCGCGACATCATGGATGCAGATCCGCTGATCGTGGACAAGGCCACCCAGATGCAGGATCTGTCCGAACTGGTCGTGCGCAAGGGCAAGGAAGCGTTTACCCAGGGCTTCATCATCACCGGCGAGGGGCGCTATCTGGGGCTGGGCTCCGGCTTCGACCTGATGAGGGAGGTCAGCCAGATGCAGATCGTCGCGGCGCGCTATGCCAATCCCCTTACCGGACTGGCTGGCAACGTGCCCATCCAGGAACATCTGGAAAGGCTGCTGGCCAGCGAACAGTGCTTCGTCGCGGCCTATTTCGACCTGGACCAGTTCAAACCCTTCAACGATGTGTATGGCTTCCGCCGGGGCGACGACATCATTCGCCTGCTGGCCCGGGTCATCGCCCTAGACTGCAATCCCGAGCTGGATTTCGTCGGTCATATCGGCGGCGACGATTTCGTCGTCCTGTTTCAGAGTCCGGACTGGCGTATTCGTTGTGAGCGCATGCTGGCGCGTTTCGACGAGGAACGGCTGGGCCTGTTCAATGCCGATCATGCCGCCAAAGGCGGGTACCACAGCGAGGACCGGCGCGGAAACATGGAATTCCATCCCCTGGTTTCCCTGTCCATCGGCGCTGTCCAGATCGACCCGGCCCACTACCGCCAATACCAGGAAGTCGCCAGCGCCACTGCCGAAGCCAAACGCATGGCCAAGCGCGTGGACGGCAGTTGTCTCTTCGTGGACCAGCGCAAACAGCCTTCCAACCGGCGCGGCGCTGCTACCTGGTGATCACTGAGCCGGCCATGAGGGACGGCTCAAGTAGGCCGGGGAGGAAGCGCTTCGTATCCTGGGCATGACCGATAGGTCCGGGAGAAAGCGCGGACGCCGGGTGGCGTGCAACACCACACCAGAGCAACAGAATGCCCATGAACCCCCGTCCTGCCGAACCTGATGCCAAGGTGAACATGGGCGCTCCCGCAGAAAAGTGCCCGGCCGTGAAGCGTGTCCACGGAAGCTTCGATATTGCACCGGCGCTCACTTGGCGCTCTTTGCGGGTCTACCCGTCTTGATGACATCCAGGCCCTGGATTGTGGCGGCCACGGCCGCATCGTCCAACTTGGCGAAGCAGGAAATCGCGGCGCGCAGGATCTCGCTTTTCTTGGCGGCGACCCCCGAATTCAGGCAACGCTTCTTGAGCGCGGCGATGGCCGCGTATTCCGATTCCGGCATGGTGAAGCTGTCGCGCACCAGCTTGGCTTTTTTCACTTTGGCGGGCTTGCTTTCCGGTGGCGTCTGCTCGAAGGCGATGACCGCGCCACGCGGCGGTTTCCTGGCGGGAGATTTCCTGGCCGCCGGGGATGCCGGTGTCGCTGGCGCAAGTTTCACCGGGGCAGGCCTGGATGGCCGCTTGACCGGTGCTGCCGCCTTGGCCTGCGGAACTCCGGGCGCGGGCGCCGCGCTCGCAGCGGTGGATTTATTCACTGTGGGCTTTGCGGCGGTTTTGGTTGCAACTTTTCTGACGGCTTCGGCCATGGCGGATGCTCCTTGTTGATAAACGATATATACAGTTTATGCGGTTAATCGGGGTGCGCAACAAGGAAATCCGGGTTGGTCAACGCGCGCCGGTCGCACCGGTCGCACCGGTCGCACCGGTTGGGCGGGCGCGATGCCATGCGCGCGATTTCAGATACCCGATTTCCCGCCTCCCGGCCAAGATGGCGGATTGGCCGGCGGGAATTTCCTTCGACACCGCATAATCCCGTTATCCTGGAAGAATCCGCGGCACCCGGTACAGCATGTTGCGACAGCGTTTACCCGAACTCATCGAGTTAAACCGGCTTCTGGACGATGCGCCAGCCGAGTTGTCGGTGCGCGTTTTGCATACGGTCGAGATAGATGGCGCGGCCTTGCCCATTCATGTCCTGACCCTCGGCAATCCCGATCCCGCCATGCCGGGTATCGGTTACTTCGGCGGAGTGCATGGTTTGGAGCGGATCGGCACGCGGATCTTGCTCGTGTTCCTGCGTGGATTGCTGAGCCGGCTGAAATGGGATCCCCTGATGCAGCGGCAGTTGGAGATGCTGCGCATGGTGTTCGTGCCCCTGGTCAATCCCGGCGGGATGTGGCGCGACACGCGCAGCAATCCGGCCGGTGTCGATCTGATGCGCAACGCCCCGCTGGATGCCCTGGAGCGGGTGCCTTCGCTGCTAGGCGGGCAGCGATTCAGCGCCAGGCTGCCCTGGTATCGCGGTCCGGCCGATGCGCCGATGCAGCCGGAGAGCCGGTTGTTGGAGCAGGTGGTGCATGAAGAACTGTCCAAACGCCGTTTCAGCCTGGCACTGGATTGCCATTCCGGTTTCGGCGCCCGCGACCGCATCTGGTTTCCCTATGCCCATACCGCCGCCCCGTTTCCCAATCTGCCCGAAGTCCACGCCCTGAAGGATCTGTTCGAGCAGACCTACCCCTCCCACAACTATGTGATCGAGCCGCAGAGCCGGCAGTACCTGGCCCATGGCGACCTCTGGGACCATTTTTACCTGGGCGCCCGCGCCGACGGCGGCGACGGGCGCGTGTTCCTGCCGCTGACGCTGGAAATGGGCTCCTGGCTGTGGGTGAAGAAGAACCCGCGCCAATTCTTCTCCCTCCAGGGCCTCTTCAATCCGCGCCCCGGCCACCGCCAGCACCGCATACTGCGGCGCCATCTGCTTTGGCTGGATTTCCTGGCGCGCGCCGCCTGCGGCTGGGAAAACTGGCTGCCCCGCGGCGACATCCGGCTACGCCACAAGAAGCTGGCCATGGCCGAGTGGTACGGCTGGCACAGGCATTTATGACGACCTGGGTCTTTCTGCGCGGCTTGACGCGCGAAGCGCGGCACTGGGGCGATTTTCCCGGCCGTTTCCGCGCGGCGTTCGCCGGCGAACTGGCCGTGGATGACATCCTGACCCCCGATCTGCCCGGCAACGGCCGCCGTTTCAGGGAGCCCAGCCCAGCCAATGTGGTGGCGCTGATGGAAGCCTGCCGCGGCGAGCTGCGCGAATCGGGCAAACCGCCTCCTTACCATCTGCTGGCG
>CAZEOR010000003.1:0-24309 GCA_964513695.1 uncultured Thiobacillus sp. | reverse complement strand
TGAGCTTGAGGATGCCGCTTGCCCGACATGTGGCTCCTGTTCCGGCATGTTCACAGCCAATTCCATGAACTGCCTGACCGAAGCCCTGGGCCTGTCCCTGCCCGGTAATGGTTCCCTGTTGGCGACCCACGCCGACCGCAAGGAGCTTTTCCTACGTGCCGGCCGCGTAGCCGTGGATCTGGCCAAGCGCTATTACGAAGGCGGCGACGAGGGCGTGCTGCCCCGGTCCATCGCCACTTTCGAAGCCTTCGAGAACGCCATGTGTCTGGATATCGCCATGGGCGGCTCCACCAACACCGTGCTGCATCTTCTGGCGGCGGCACGGGAGGCCGGCGTCGACTTCACCATGAAGGATATCGACCGCCTGTCCCATAAGGTGCCCCATTTGGCCAAGGTGGCGCCCTCCACCCAGATCTACCACATGGAGGACGTACACCGGGCCGGCGGCGTGCTGGCTATCCTGGGCGAACTGGACCGGGCCGGCCTGATCCACCGCAACTGCCGTACCGTGCACAGTAAAACGATGGGCGGCGCTTTGCAGATCTGGGACGTGATGCAGGCCCACGACCTGTCGGTGTTCGAGTTCTACAAGGCGGCACCAGGCGGCGTACCCACCCAAGTGGCCTTTTCCCAGAACCGCCGCTTCAACGAACTGGATCTGGACCGCGCCAACGGCTGCATCCGTGACAAGGCCCATGCCTATTCCCAGGATGGCGGTCTGGCAGTGCTTTACGGCAATCTGGCCCTGGACGGTTGCATCGTCAAAACCGCCGGCGTGGACGCCAGCATCCTCAAGTTCACCGGCCCGGCCCGAATCTTCGAAAGTCAGGATGCGGCGGTGGAAGCTATCCTGGCTGACCGCATCAAGGAAGGCGACGTGCTGGTGATCCGCTATGAAGGTCCGCGCGGCGGCCCCGGCATGCAGGAAATGCTCTATCCCACCAGTTATCTCAAGTCCAAGGGCCTGGGCAAGGCTTGTGCCCTTGTCACCGACGGCCGCTTCTCCGGCGGCACATCCGGCCTCTCCATCGGCCATGCCTCGCCGGAAGCGGCGGAGGGCGGTGCCATCGGCCTGGTGGAAGAGGGTGACGCTATCGAAATCGACATTCCCAACCGTTCCATCCGCGTGGCTGTGAGCGACGAGGAACTGGCCAAGCGCCGCGCCGCCATGGAGACACGGGGTGCCCATGCCTGGAAGCCGGTCAATCGCGACCGCCCTGTCTCCGCTGCCCTGCGCGCCTACGCGGCCATGACCACCAGCGCTGCGTATGGAGCGGTGCGGGACGTGAGTCAAGTGGAGCGCGGCGGTTAGGCACTCAAGAGTTTCCCATGAGCATTCTCAACTCTTCTGGGCAGGATCCCTCTGAAGCCGGGGCCAACGAACTGGATCAGCTGGCGCGTTTCCGGAGCTGGCGCGGCTTTCTGCTCGTTGCCATCGCGCTCAACACCCTGTTCGTATACGGCATGTTCGCTGGTGCCTCCGATCCCAGTGTCAAAGCCTGGTACAAGGCGCTTACCTGGTTACCCTTCAACCTCATCGCCTCGGTGTTGTACTTCGTGTTCCTGGTGAAACTGTCCAAGGCCGACGAAGACTGCTCGAAGGCGGCCGGCGGGGCGGACAAGGCGGGAACCAACGGTGCGCTATATGTCGTCCTTTGCGTGGCCATGATCGCCGCTAACTGGATCGCAATGTTTGCCGCATGAATTCCCATCCGGCCTCAGGGACAGCCCCATTCCATATCTCTCAATCGGCTCAATCAGGAGACCACTCAATGAACCTCGATGACCGCAACAGCCGTTTCGGCCTCTCCGACCAACTCAAGTTCATCGAAGGTCCTGGAGGCTTGGTCTTCGCCGAGATCGACAATGCACTGGGCAACGCCTATGTCTGCCTGCAAGGGGCCCACGTCACCACCTTTCGGCCCAAGAGTCAGGACGAGCCGGTGATCTGGTTGTCCGACTTCGCCAAGTTCGCACCGGGCAAATCCATCCGCGGCGGTGCCCCGGTGTGCTGGCCCTGGTTCGGTCCCCATGCCACGGAAAGCGGCTTTCCCGGTCACGGCTTCGCTCGTACCGTGATGTGGCAGGTCACCGCCAGCGCAGCCTTGGATAGCGGAGAAACCCAGCTGACCCTGATGCTCATGCCGAACGAGCAGACCCGAGCCCAGTGGCCCCATGCCACCCGCCTCGAACTGACGGTCACCGTGGGCGCCAGCTTGCGCATGGACCTCATTACCACCAACCTCGATACGGCGGACTTGGCCATTGGCGAGGCCCTCCACACCTATTTCCACATCGGCGACATCGGCGACATTCAGGTCACCGGCCTGGAAAACACCGTTTACCTGGACAAGGTGGCCGGCTCCACCCGCCACACCCAGACCGGCGCGGTCACTTTCAGCAGCGAAGTTGACCGGGTCTACGTGGATACCGAAGCTACCTGCGCAATCGTCGACGCCCGCTTGAAGCGCCGCATCCTCATCGCCAAGACCGGTTCCCGCTCCACCGTGGTGTGGACTCCCTGGAACGAGAAGGCCGACAAGATGGGCGACTTCGGTCCGGACGGTTGGCGGCGGATGGTCTGCGTGGAATCGGCCAATGCCCTGGAGAACGTGGTGACCGTGCCGGCTGGCGAAAGCCATTGCATGAGTGTGGAATACAGCGTGGTTGTTGACGCGTGAACGGTTTCACAACGACGCCGTGCCCCATGCTGCTACGGTGCCATCACCGCGGTGAACCATTTAATGCGTTCTAAATCCATCCATCCAGCTTCGCGTTACAATGCGCGCCCTTCTAGTCCATTGATTTAATTGCGGATGCAGCTTTTTGCCTGTGGCGTTAACCACCATACGGCTCCCGTCGCCATCCGGGAGCGGGTGGCTTTTCCGCCGGACATTCTTCCCAAGGCCTTGTCCGATGTGACCGGCTCGCGCCATGGGGTTGGCAAAATCGCGCGGGAAGCGGCGATCCTGTCCACCTGCAACCGCACCGAGATCTACTGCAACACACAGGAGCCGGAAGGGGTGGCCGAGTGGCTGGCCAATTTCCATGGCCTGCCGCCCAAGGAGGTGAAACCCTATCTCTATCTCCTGCCTCAGAATCAGGCTGCCAATCACGCCTTCCGGGTCGCCTCAGGACTGGATTCCATGGTGCTGGGTGAGACCCAGATCCTAGGGCAGATGAAGCAGGCAGCGGAAAAAGCCCAGAATGCCGGCACTATGGGACTGCTGCTCAGCAAGTTGTTCCAGCGCACTTTTTCTGTGGCCAAGGAAGTCCGTACCGCCACGGAAATCGGCGCCAGCACGGTGTCCATGTCCGCCGCCGCGGTCACTCTGGCGGAGCGTATCTTTCCCTCGATTTCCAATCAGGCTGTGCTGTTCATCGGCGCCGGCGAGATGGTGGAACTGGTAGCCACCCACTTTGCCGCCCGTGGCCCGCGCCGGCTGATGGTGGTGAACCGCACGATCGAACGGGCGCGCGATCTGGCCAACAAGTTCGGCGGCGAATGTGCGGCGCTGACCAATCTGCCGGAATTGCTGCCGGAGTTCGACATCCTGGTCACTTCCACCGCTTCACCGCTGCCCATCGTCGGCCTGGGTCTTGTGGAGCGCGCCATCAAGGCGCGCAAGCACCGGCCCATCTTCATGGTGGACCTGGCGGTACCGCGCGACATCGAAACCGAAGTCGGCGAGCTGGACGACGTGTTCCTCTATACCGTCGACGATCTGGGTGAGGTGGTGCGCGCCGGCCAGGACAGCCGACAGTCGGCGGTCACCCAGGCGGAAGCCATCATCGCCGCCCGCGTCAACGAGTTCATGCACTGGATGGACACGCGCCAGGCCGTTCCCGTGATCCGTTCTCTGCGCGACCACGGCGAACGCCTGCGCCGCCACGAACTGGAAAAAGCCCACAAGGCTTTGCTCAAGGGCGACGACCCGCAGGTAGTGCTGGAAGCGCTCAGTCGGGGGCTGATCAACAAGCTGCTGCACGACCCCAGCCATGCCCTCAATCAAGCTGGTGAATCCGAGCGGGAAGAACTGGCTAGACTGGTCTCCCGACTCTACAACCTGCACGGAGATTAGTGGCGAGCCGCAATTAGCAAGGGCAAGTCGCGTTGCCACTTGCTGCGGGTGACTCGCTGCTTGCCAGCATGAAACCTTCCCTACAGTCCAAGCTTGAACAACTCGCACTGCGCCTGGAGGAACTCGACCGATTGCTGGCCGACGTTGATGCCACGGCGGATTTGGTCCAGTACCGCAAGCTCAACCAGGAGCATTCCGACATCACACCGGTGGTCGAGCATTTTCGCGCATGGAAACTGGCACAAGCCGATTTGGCTACCGCCGAGAGCTTGTTGGGGGACCCTGACATGAGGGGCTTCGCCGAGGAGGAAGTGGATGCCGCCAAGGCACGCATTGAGAATCTGGATGCCCAATTGCAAATCCTGCTGTTGCCGCGTGATCCCAACGACGAACGCAATATCTTCCTGGAAATTCGCGCCGGCACTGGTGGCAACGAATCCGCTTTGTTCGCCGGCGACCTGTTCCGCATGTATGTCCGCTACGCCGAACGTCAACGCTGGAAGGTGGAAGTGGTATCGGAAAGCGAGGGGGAAGTGGGTGGTTACAAGGAGATCATCGCCCGCATCGTCGGTCAGGGCGCCTACTCCAAGCTCAAATTCGAATCCGGGGGGCATCGCGTGCAGCGAGTGCCGGAAACTGAAACCCAGGGCCGCATCCACACTTCCGCCTGCACCGTTGCGGTCATGCCCGAAGCGGATGCCGCCGGCGAAATCGACATCAACCCCGCAGATCTGCGCATCGATACCTTTCGGGCTTCAGGCGCCGGGGGGCAGCACATCAACAAGACCGACTCCGCAGTGCGCATCACCCATCTGCCCAGCGGCCTGGTGGTGGAATGCCAGGACGATCGCTCCCAGCATCGCAACAAAGCCCAAGCCCTGTCGGTCCTTGCCGCCCGTCTGAAGGACCAACGCGACCGGCAGCAACAAGCCAGGGAGGCCAGCACACGTAAAAGCCTGATTGGCAGCGGCGACCGTTCCGACCGCATTCGTACATATAACTTCCCTCAGGGGCGGGTCACCGACCACCGCATCAACCTGACCCTCTACAAACTGGGTTTTGTCATGGAGGGTGATCTGGATGAGCTTATTTCGGCGTTGACGGCAGAGCATCAGGCTGAACTGCTGGCCGCCC
This sequence comes from uncultured Thiobacillus sp., assembly GCA_964513695.1. Lineage (GTDB taxonomy): Bacteria > Pseudomonadota > Gammaproteobacteria > Burkholderiales > Thiobacillaceae > PFJX01. The sequence goes on along the minus strand of CAZEOR010000003.1, from coordinate 19,093 downwards.
TGGCGGGGGAGGGGTGACGCATGGATTTCTCGGATCTGCTCGGCGATGCTGAGAAGCGACTGGAGAGCGCCTTGCATCTGACTCGGCGCGAGGCCCGGCTGGAGGCGCGAGTGCTGGTCGGCTATGCCCTGGGTGTGGACCGCGCCTGGCTGGTCGGACACGGTGGGGATACGCCCACTCCCCAGCAGGCAAGTTCCGTGGCTGCGCTTGTCGCCCGGCGTGAAGCCGGTGAACCCGTGGCCTATATTCTCGGGGAACGGGAATTTTATGGGCGTATGTTCAAGGTCACGCCGGATGTTCTGATTCCACGGCCGGAAACGGAGTTGCTGGTTGAGGCGGCACTGGAGCGTTTGCCGCTGCGGAGCGCGGTTCGTGTGCTCGATCTGGGCACCGGCACTGGCTGCATTGCGCTGACCCTGGCGCTGGAACGGGCCGGGCTTGATGTGACGGCAGTGGACAGGAGCGCGCCGGCGCTGGCCGTGGCCATGGAGAACGCATCCCTGTGCGGCGTCAGCATCCACTGCGTACTGGGTGACTGGTATTCCGATTTGGGCGGGCAACGCTTCGACATGATCGTTTCCAATCCACCCTACGTGTCCGCTTCGGATCCCCACCTTGCGCGGGGCGATCTTCCCTGGGAACCCCAGGGCGCCTTGTCCGCCGGGGCGGATGGCATGGTGGAAATCGGCCGCATCGTAGCTGGTGCCCCGGCTCATTTATGCACGGGTGGCTGGCTGTTGCTGGAACATGGTTCAGATCAGGGCGATGCGGTTCGACAATGCCTCGCCACTGCGGAATTCCTGGAAACCCGGACACTCGCGGACTTGGCTGGCTTGCCGCGGGTGACACTTGGCCATTTGCACTGATCGGTGAACGCATGGGAACTCAGCTGGCTACTCCCCCCTTAAGTGCTTCCAGGTATGCTTGCGCCCCCAGGTATTTTGCGGAAAACCCATGAGCGAGATTGATCCCGGTTGGCGTATCGCGCCGCAGGCGTCTCTTGCCCTGAGATTCTGGGATGGGGAATGCGTGCTATATCACGGCGCTTCAGGTGATACCCACAGGTTGCCAGAGGAGATCGGGCGCTTGCTTGAGCAACTTGCTGGTGGCATGGCCGAGATTCCTCAACTTGTCGAGGCCATCAATCTACACAGCGAGGATGTGCAACGTGCCTTACTGGAATTGGCGCGACTCGGTATCGTGGAGCCGGTGCAATGAAACTGTACGAACTGGGGCTTGAAACCCTGCGTCAGCAGTTGCATGAAGGCCTGATCCTGGAGACGGGGCCATTTCGAAGCCGCATCGTTTCCCATGCTCCAGAAGTGCTCTCAGGCCTATGGCGGCTTTATGGGGAATTTCCGATTCACACAGGGGGGTTCTGCGATTTCCACGTGCGTGTCGACCGGGTATCAGGGTTACGTCGCTGGTGGCGGCCCCAGATCACATTCGGACTGGATGGCGGGGAACCGTTCAAGCCCCTGCCCGCGGACCATGCGTTCGCCTCTCTGGAGTGGGGGTTGAACTGGTGTATTTCCGGCCATGCCCATCATTACTTGATGCTTCACGCGGCAGTCCTGGAGCGCAACGGCTTGGCGGTAATCCTGCCTGGCGAGCCAGGCGCTGGGAAAAGCACGTTGACGGCCGCTCTGGTGTTATCGGGATTCCGTTTGCTTTCCGACGAATTGGCGCTCATCGACCGTGACGACGGGTTGCTTGTTCCATTGGCACGACCGGTCAATCTGAAAAATGCGTCCATCGATATCATCCGTGCCTTTTCCCCAGGTGCCGTCATGGGTGAACTGGCGCACGATACCCACAAAGGCACAGTCGCACACTTGAAACCCCCTGCAGACAGCGTGGCACGCATGGCGGAAAAAGCGCTTCCGGCATTCATCGTTTTTCCGCGCTGGAAAGCCGACGCAGCCCCACGTTTGACACCTCATTCCCAGGCTGACGCCTTCATGCATGCCGCAACCCATGCATTCAACTATGACCTCCTGGGACGACTTGGATTCGATCTGAACGCTGCCATGGTGGACCGTTGTGAGTGTTTCGATTTCGAGTACTCCCGGTTGTCGGAGGCAGTACGGATTTTTTCGGATCTGGTGTCATGAGACTGTCAGATTCCATATTGTTGCGTGCCTTGCGAGAACCGGCGGGGATGAAGGGATACGACCCGGAAACATGGGATTTGCTGGTACGGCAGGCCCATGGTGCCGGTCTCCTTGGCCGTTTGGGCGCCTTGGTTCGAGCACATGGCCTTGACAATGCGCTGCCTAAATCCGTTCTTCGCCACCTGCATGCCATGTTGAGTATTGCGGACCGACAAAGAACAGCGGTCCATTGGGAGGTCCACCATCTGGCTGACGCCATGGAGGGGATTCAAGGGCGGGTATTGCTGCTGAAGGGCGCGGCTTATGCTGCGGCCAATCTCCCACCTGCTGAAGGACGGACTTTTTCAGATATCGACATTCTTGTGCCTAAGCGCCTGTTGCCCGAGGTGGAATTACGTCTGACTGTTGCAGGATGGGTCACAACCCATCGTGATTCTTACGACCAGCGCTATTACAGGAAGTGGATGCACGAGTTGCCACCCATGTTTCATTTGGAGCGGGAAACCAGCCTGGATGTGCACCATGGCATCCTGCCTGAGACGGCGCGGATCCGGACAAGACCTGACCTCATCATCGAGGCTGCTTTGCCATTGCCTGGCTACGGCAATATCTATATTCCCTGTCAGGCGGATCAAATTTTGCATTCCGCCACGCATCTTTTCCATGAAGGGGAGTGGTGGCACGGTCTTCGTGACCTGTCAGACCTGGACTGTCTGCTGAGGAGTTATGGGTGTTTACCCGACTTTTGGGCAACTCTGTTGGCAAGGGCCAGGGCCTTGAACTTGCTGGGACCACTTGGCTATGCCTTACGGCTAACCAGGACACTTCTGGATACGCCGATCCCGGTTGAAATGCTCAAGTTGACTCGATCAAGTTTTCGTCGAAGCTTCATGGACGCCCTTTTCCGTCACGGAATGGGGGCGGCCCACCATAGCCTGGCTACCCCGTTAACCCGCCCTTCCGAGTTTCTGCTCTACATTCGCAGCCATTGGCTGAAGATGCCATTGCATTTGCTCCTTCCCCATCTGCTTTACAAAGCCACTCGCAAGGAAGAGATCGCCTGAACGGTTCGTGCCGAAAGCCGGGCAAAGATGTCGATTTTTTTTACAGTTTTGTTTGCCTTAGACGTGGATAAGCATGCAGAGGGTTGATTTTGCTGGCATACGGAACACGGCATGCTTCTTGCGTGTTATCTGGTAATTCCATTCTTGTCATCGCTAAAGATCATGACTCAAGAAACCAAAGACAATCGTGTTGATATGACGCGACGCCGTCTCACGCAGGGCGGTGTTGCATCTCCCATCATCCTTGCTTCGATTCTCAGCAAGGATGCCTTGGCGACCAATGTGGCCTATCGCTGCACGGTGTCGGGGAAGTTGTCCAACAACCTCTCTGCGAAGGGGCCCAACCAGGGCAAATCGGATGCGGACTGCAAGTTGGGGAAAAGCCAGGCGACATTCGCGGCGGAGTGCAATGCCAATACCTTGACTGTCAGGAACTACACCTTGGCGGCCTCTGCGATGGGCTTGGGACTTGCGAACAAGTATTTCTTCAATTCCACAACCAACTTGATTACAGACAGCTCGCTCGATGCGCAAGCCAAGGTGAAACATATGCTCACCAAGGCCGGTACCGCCGCCAATCTGGATTACGCGAAGAAAGCCTTTGTCATCTACCTCAATGCCTATTACCTCAACAACGGCGGGGGGGGGTATACCAGTTACCCGCTCTCCAAGGATGAGGCCGCGACCGTTTTCAACGCGATAGCCAACAACAGCGCAAATTGCACAATTCGCAGCTTTACCTTTACCAACGCCGGATTACGGGAATACATCGACCGCTTGTACTACTGATTTGCTGATTCGAGGCGTCTGGTGTCCCAAACAAAAAACCCCGCAAGTGCGGGGTTTTTTGTTGCGCATAGTATCAACGGTGATATTCCACAACAGTATCCACTTCGTTTTTCGAACCTAAAATCACAGGCACACGCTGGTGCAAACCGTCGGGCGCAATACCCAGAATGCGTTCGTAACCTGTTGATGAGGCGCCGCCAGCCTGCTCGACGATAAAGCTCATCGGGTTGGCTTCATACATCAGGCGCAACTTGCCCGGTTTGCTGGGGTCCTTGGTGTCGCGCGGATACATGAAAATGCCACCGCGCATGAGAATGCGGTGGACCTCGGCGACCATGGAGGCCACCCAGCGCATGTTGAAATCACGGCCACGCGGGCCCTCCTTGCCTTGCAGGCACTCCTCAACATAACGCTGGACGGGGGGCTCCCAGAAACGCTGGTTGGAGGCGTTGATGGCAAATTCCTTGGTGTCCTCGGGAATTTTCATGTCTGGATGGGTGAGGATGAACTCGCCTACTTCCCGGTCCAGCGTGAAACCATTGACGCCGTGGCCCATGGTCAGCACCAACATGGTGGAGGAGCCGTACAGGGCGTAGCCGGCGCAGACCTGTTTGACGCCGGGTTGCAGGAAGTCTTCGGCTGAAGCGGCGCGGTTGGCCACCGGGGCGCGCAGGATGCTGAAGATGGTGCCGACGGAGATGTTGATATCCACGTTGCTGGAACCATCCAGAGGGTCGAACACCAAGAGGTATTTGCCCAGGGGATACTTGTTGGGGATGGAGTAGACCTCGTCCATCTCTTCCGATGCCATGCCAGCCAGATGGCCGGCCCATTCGTTGGTACGGATCATGATGTCGTTGGTGATCACGTCCAACTTCTTCTGCGTCTCGCCCTGCACGTTCTGGCTATCCAAAGCTCCCATCACGCCCACCAGTGCACCCTTGTTGACAGTATTGGAGATGACCTTGATGGCGGTGACCAGATCGTTGAGCAGGGCGGTGAAGTCGCCTGTGGCGCCGGCAATATGGCGCTGTTCCTCGATGATGAATTGGGTGAGTGTGGTGCCGTTGTGCATGCGGGGTTCCTCTCTCGGCCAACTATTGGAAACCGGCGATTTTACTTTATTTGCCGAATTTATCGGCATAAAAGCGGCGTTTATTGGCTTGTAAGTTGGTCAGTGCGTGTGAAGGACCAACTACGGGTAATGCCCAGGATATCCACCTTTTTTCGCATGGCCTCCGGGAAGCGAGCGAATGGCCCGGCCATTTCCACGATATTGACCGCGGCCTGATCGAGAATCTTTGAGCCGGATGTCCGCTCAATCTGGATGGATTCGACCGAACCGTCCTCGTTGATGCTGACGGTCAGCACGAGGGTGCCATACAACCGGTTGCGTTTTGCCGCCTCCGGATAATTCAGGTTACCCACCCGCTCCACCTTGATGCGCCAGTCTTCAACATACTGGGCAAAGGTGAATTCCTGGGCGCGGGCACCTACGAACATACGGCGCGGTCGCTTCTGGTATTCGTCCATCTGTTGATCGATGCGGGCCTGCAGTTTGGCCATTTCCAGACTGCGAGCGGCCAGGTCGACGGGGGCGGGGACTGGTGAAGGGGGGCGGGGGTCAATTTGGGCGGCCGGCTTCTGGTCCGGCGCTTTGTAATCGGACTTGATCTGTTTCATCAGTGCCTGGGTCTGTTGCTCCAGCGCTTTTACCCGTGCATTGAACTCCGCCTCGGCGCTCATGGATTGCTCCCGATCCGAAGCGGAAAGCGGCGATTTTGCCTGCCTGTTCTCATCCACATTGCCGCCGCCATCCAGGTTGTGTTGGGCCAGCACATCGGCCTTCAGGGGCTTGTCCTTGGTTTTGGCATTGACCAGGACCACATCGATGGGCGGGTTGCTGTTCTCGAACAGCTTGGGATTGATACTCGGATGGGTCACGCCAAAGATAACGATGACGTGAATGATCGCGGAAACCATCAAGGCATTGGCTATGTTGGCCACCGCAGTCGAGAGGAAAAACCATGTGGAGTCCCAGGCCTTCATCAGAGCCGAGAATCCGACGGTCAGACCCGAGAAAATCGTAAACCTGCTAATAGGCACGTGCAGTCTCTAATTACGCCTCAACCAAGCTACCTATGTAACGACATGTCAGGTCGATGTCGAGCAGATCGATGTTTTCCACCGTCACACGAATCCGGTCTCCAGGGGTCAATGTGGGTGCCCCGATCACCTTGGCGACGTAAGGCAGATTGTCCAGACGGATGAGATTCTCGCGCCAGACCGTGGCATCGATTTCCTTAATATCTACCTGAATCAGCCAGCGCAGGCACCAGTAACGCTCCATCCCGCGCTGAAACTCCGCATAGGCATCGTAGGCGAGTTCGAAATCCCGTACCGCTGCGAACAGCATGGGATCGTTGCCGGCATGGGGCGGGGGCTCGCCTCGCGCGGCAGCCAGAATCTGGCGCTGGTTGAGCAGATCAACATAACGCCGCAGTGGCGAGGTGCTCCAAGCGTAGTAGGCCACGCCAAGGCCCTCGTGGGGGGCAGGTTTCAATGTCATTCGCACCTTGCCGCCGGTTTGCGCACGGTACACACCGGCTACTTCCCGCTCCGCCAGTAGTTCACCCCACCGGCTGTTGGCCAGAATCATCATTTCCGACACCAGCTTGTCGATGGGATTGCCGCGCACGCGGGTGAGGATATCCACCCGATCGTCCTGGACCTTGAACACGAAATCATTGCGCTGGACTTGGTCAGCTTTGCCGCGCCCCGCCTCCAGCTTTTTCGCGAAGCCGAACAGCCATTCCAGCTCCCGCCGGAACGGGTAGTCCGGCCCATCCTGGCCGATGGTGTCTTCGTTGAACAGGGGCTCCAGAGTCTCATGGCGCAAATTTGCGGCGATGCGAACCCGGTCCGCCTGGGTGGAAAGTCCGCGGATGCTGTAATCCGGCGCGACCTCCACATACAGGGACAGGGCCGGGCAATCCTTGTTTTCCGCCAGGGTGTAGTGGGCGATGAGATCCTCCGGCAGCATGGTGATCTTGTCGCCGGGCATGTAGACCGTGGACAGCCGGGTGGCGGCCACACGGTCCAGGTCGGAACCCGGCGTGATACCCAGTGCCGGTGCGGCGATGTGGATACCCACCCGCACCGAGCCGTCCGGTCGGAAGATGACCGAAAAGGCGTCGTCGATTTCCGTGGTGGCGGCATCGTCGATGCTGAAGGCGGGGGCGTCGCCCGCCGGTAATTCGGGTGGTGGCAGGGGCGGTGCGATGCCGCTGAAACCGACGCCGCGCGGGAAGTGGGTCAGCAGGAAAGCCTGGAGATGGAATTCGTGGCTGGATGGAATCGCGCCACACTTGGCCAGCAGACGCACGGCGGACAGGCCTGACTCCGCGCAGGCATCGCTCAATGCCTTGTATTCCAAGCCGTTCTTGTCCGGTTTATGGGCCAGCTCGAAAACTTTTCCCTTGAAAATTTCCGGCAATTCGCCCCGAACCAGCATGGCCGTCCATTCGGCCCGTTGCGCCGTTTCCCGTGCCTTGCGTTCTACCGCGGCTTTGGCGGCGGTTAGCACATCCGCCGGGGCGGCCCGGTAACGGCCCTTGCCCTTCTTGTGGAAATAAATGGGCGCGCCATGCAGCGCCAGCAGGATGGCCGTGGTTTCCGGGGCGGCAGGCTTCCCACCGTGGTATTCCCGGGCCAGATCCTCGAAGCCGAATTCCGCCTCGCCCGCCACTTCCCAGAGGAAATCCAGCTCCAGCTCCTCTTTCAGCACCCGTGCCTGGTCCATGACCTGGGACGGCGTCGGCGCCGCAAAACGCAGCAACACGTTGCTTGTCTTCACCTTGGTGCGCTTGCCGTGTTGGGATTCGATTTGGAGGGAACTGTCGTTATCGGCCAGGATGGTACCGGCTTTGATATCGCCATCTTCTTCATACAAAACAAACATTTAGGGGAGTCCGGAAAACGGGATCAGAAAGCCAGGATGGCCGGCTGGTAATCGGTGAAGCGTGAAAAACCATGGTCGCCACCCTCCAGGACTTCCTGGCGCACTCCGGCGTAATAGGCGATGGCCTCACGGTAATCGAGCACCTCGTCGCCAGTTTCAAGTAGTAGAAAATAGCGTTCCGGGCGGGTGATGGCCGGCACGCGCAGGGCATCCAGTTCCGCCGCATGTTCGGTGCTGAACAGGTATTCTTCGCCGCTGTGCCAGTTCTTCTGGACCAAACCTACATGGGTGGAGAGTTTGCTGTGGCAAGCCACGCAAGGATTGATCAACACCGCCTTTAAGCCATGCTTTTCCGCCAGCCAGGTAGCGTAGAAACCACCCAGTGAACTGCCCAGCAGTTTGGCCGGTCCATTGCTGCGCATGATCAGGTCTTCCAGTAGAGCGATGGCGGCGGCGGGCCGATGGGGCAGATCCGGACAGACGAAGGATTCCGCTAAACCCCGCTCGGCCATCCAGGTGGCCATTTCACTGGCCTTGCCGGATCGGGACGAACTATTGAAACCGTGGATGTAGATGAACATGGCGCGAGGGCGTGTGGGTCGAGTCCGGCATTTTACCGGGCATCCACCGGCTGCACCTGACTTAGCCAAACCATCAATTCGTCAAGGATGCGCGCGCTCGCCAGCCCGAGGCCATTTGCGGCTCCCGTCGCGTCATATGCCGGCACCGGCGCTTCGGCCTTGAACTGTCGGCGAGCGATCAGGCGAGCATCCCGGCGATGGACCAATTCCGCTTCCAGAAACACCCGCGCCACGCCGGGAGACTGGGCGGCATCATGGTGGAAATCCAACAGACGGGTGTTCAACTGGTAATCCGCAAGCACTCCGGAACCCATCTCGGCAACTGCGCCATATAGACCGCTGGCGTCGAGGCGCTGACGCATCAGGGTATTGAAGCGGCGCGCCGGCATCTCGCTCCAGCGGGCGTATTGGTAATAGGACAAGGTGCCAGGCGTCCGGCTATAGACCAGATTGAGGCTCTGGAAAACACCAGGAGACTCGGTATCGCGCACCAGCAGAACCGCGGAAGATATTTTGGTCGTCGCGGCAGGAGATGCGTGAACCGCACCGGCAGGCGGTTCCAATACGTGCAGGGTCACAGGATGGGGGCGCCCGGCCAGCATGTTGCAACCGCCGAGCAAGAAGAGAACCAAGGCTAAAGCGCTGCGTGATATCCGCGCAGTCATGGACGTTCCAGTCACTTTTCCTCCCCCGGCCCCAATTCACCCTTATTGGGACCGAACAATAGACGTCCAGGATCGGTGAAATCCCGACTGGTGGTATGCAGAGAATCGCCGGCCATGCGCAGGGACTGGGCACTGCTCTGGAGTTCCTGCATGCCCAGATCCGCGCTCAGGCGGAGTTGGACCTGCGTGTCGCGGATGCCGGCATCGAGATTCGTGAGGGTGTTCCGGGTCGCTTTCAGGGTGGATTCCACCTCCCCGGCCAAGCTGTCCAGACGCTGACCGGCATGCTGGACCAGATGGCTGGTTTCATGGACGACCGGTGTGAGTTCCTCGCCGATGCGGTCCAGCCTGGTTGCGGCATGACGCGCGGCAATCAGGGTGGCGGTCAGTTCCGGTGCGATCTGGACGAAGTCGCGTCGCGCGTCCCCGGTGAGGCCGGCGATATTGTTCAGTGTGGCAGACAGGGCACGTTGATTTTCGTCAGACAGCAGCTTGTTGAAGCGCCCCATGGCTTCCTGGCTGGCTATACCCAATCCCTCGATGCTCTTCGTGAAGCGCGCCATTTCGGGCACGCCCTCCTCGATGACCAGGTACTCCTCCCCTTTGGGAATTGTGGCGAGGGGGGTGCCGCCTTTCCAGACGTTGTTCAGATCCACCGCCGCCAGGCCGGTGACCAGATTGCGGGTCACCACCGCCTCCACACCTTCCAGGATGGGAGTACGGGCATCCACTTCCAGCAGGACGCGCACGGTCTTCGCCTGGCTGGGCAGAATGACGTAGTCCACCACCTTGCCCACCTTGATGCCCTGCATGCGCACATCGCTGTTGATCTGCAGGCCTTCCAGGGACTGGTTCCTGAAATAGACGAGATACCGCGTCACTTCCTTCCCGTCGTTGCCTTGCAGCCACCAGATGGCGCCCGCCATCAAGAGCGCCAGGCCGAGAACCACTCCACCCACCCATGCGTATCGCGCATCGGATTCCATGTCACTCCCCCTCGCCCGAGCGGGCGGTGAAATAGGATCGTATCCATTCGTGATCGGTCGCCGCCACCTGTTCCACCGGACCGTCCGCGATGACCCGGCCGTGATACAGCACGATGACCCGGTCCACCATGCCCCACAAGGTGTCCAGATCATGGGTGGCGATCAGCGCGGTCAGTCCCAGACTGTCGCACAACACTCGTAACAGGTGGTCGAACTCCCTTGCGCTGATTGGATCCAGGCCCGATGTGGGCTCGTCCAGGAACAGCAGTTCCGGCTCCAACACCAGGGCGCGGGCCAGGGCGGCACGCTTCTTCATGCCGCCGGACAGTTCGCTCGGGCGCTTGTCGGAAGCATCGATGGGAAGGCCGGCGAGACGGATCTTCATGGCCACCAGTTCGTCCCTGAGCCGGCCGGGCAGGTCAGTGTGTTCCTTGAGTGGAACGGCCACGTTCTCGGCCACGGTCAGGGAGGAGAACAGGGCACCCTCCTGGAACAGGACGCCAAAGCGGCTGCGCACCTGATTCAGGCGTTGCTTCGGGATCGCCCAGATATCCTCTCCGAACAGGCGCAGCCTGCCCTCGTCGGGTCTGAGCAGACCGATGCACTCGCGCAGCAGAACGCTTTTGCCGGTGCCGCTGGCGCCGATCAGCGCCACCACTTGCCCGCGCGGAATCGAAAAGCCGACGCCGCGATGCAACCAATGCCCACCCATGCGGGTATGGATGTCATCGGCTTCAAGGATGAAATCACAGCCGCTCATCGCGGGATCTCCGGATGGGCCACGGCAAAAACCGCGTTGATCAGAATGACAGCCACCAGGCTTTGCACGACCGTTGTCGTGGTGAACGTGCCGACGCTGCGGGCGTCCCGGCTCACAGCAAAACCGTTACGGCAGGCAATGAAAGCGATGGCGGCGGCGAATACCGGAGCCTTGGCCAGGCCGAATAGCACGGTTTTCAGGGGAAGCACCGACTTCAGGCGATCGAAGAAGGTGAAATAGGTGACGTCCAACTGGCTGGATGCAACCACGGAGGCTCCGATCACACCCATCAGGTCGCCCATGAAAGTGAGCAGGGGCAGCGCGATGATCAGGGCGATCAGGCGCGGCAGCACCAGTACCTGGATGGGAGACAGGCCCAGGGTGGAAATCGCGTCGATCTCCTCGGTCACCTTCATGGCGCCGATTTGGGCCGTGAAGGCCGCCCCAGAACGCCCGGCGACCAGGATGGCGGTCAGCATAGGAGAGAGTTCCCGCGCCACAGCCAGGGAAATGCCATCGACGACGAAAATGTTGGCGCCGAATTTTTGGACCTGGATGCCCAGCAGGAAGGCGAACACCACCCCCACCAGGAAAGTCATCAGGATGATGATGGGCAAGGCGCCCAAGCCGACCGCTTGCAACTGGACCGTGAGTTCCCTGTGGCGCAGCAGGGCGGGACGTCGTGCCAAATCCCAGAAAGATTCGGCAATTTGCCCGAGAAAAGCGATCTGCTCCTTCAGCGAGGCGAGGGATCCCGCGATCCATTTCCCCAGGGTGGGCAGCATCGGACTTCGCTTGTGGCGTGGTTTGGCGCGGGTATCCAATCGATCCGCGACGAGATGGACAAGGGTAAGTTGGGCGGGTTCGAAATGGTGAAGACTGACTTTGGGCCAGACCACCCCCAGGACGCGCAGACGGTTCACCACCATCATGACGCCGGCGCTGTCGAGACGGATCAATTGGGAAGCATCGACGCGCAACGGTTGGTCGTGGGGCACCTGAAGTTCAGCCAGGAGCTGGTCCACGCGTTCCAGGTGCTGAATGCACCAGCCCCCTCGCAGCCTGAGTTCGCAGCCGTCCTCGTTCAGGACGCATTCCAGCTCCGGGGCTTCCATGAGCTTATCCGTCCGGGCTGTTCAAACGGGCCAGCAGCTTGTCATGAATCCCGCCGAAGCCGCCGTTGGACATGACCAGTACATGGTCGCCCGGCTTGCATTCCGTGGCGATCGCCTCGACCAAACCGCCCAAGTCGTCGTGGGTGGATGCTTTATGGCCAAGGGGAGCCAGGGCACCCGCCGCGTCCCAGTCTATGCCGCCGGTGTAGCAAAACACCCGATCGGCATCGGCCAGGCTGGCTGGCAGGGCATCCTTCATCACGCCAAGTTTCATGGTGTTGGAACGGGGTTCCAGGACGGCCAGGATACGCTCGGCGCCAACCTTGGCGCGTAAGCCCGCCAGGGTGGTGGCGATGGCGGTGGGATGGTGCGCGAAATCGTCATATACCGTGACTCCGCCAGCCTCCCCTTTCACCTCCATGCGCCGTTTCACATTCACGAAACGGGACAAGGCATCGATACCATCCCGGGCCGGAACGCCGGCATGACGGGCAGCAGCGATGGCGGCCAGGGCGTTCAGGCGGTTATGTTCGCCCAGCAGTCCCCAGTTCACCCGTCCCACCGGTTTGTCGTCGAGGCTGACATCGAAGGTGCTGGCATCCTCATTCCTCGCCTTCCAGCCGAAACCCGGTCCGCCGAAATATTCCACCTGGCTCCAACAGCCTCGGCCCAGAACCCGCAGGATGCTGGCATCGCCGCCATTAACAACGAGCAGGCCGTTGCCTGGCACCGTGCGTACCAGATGATGAAACTGGGTCTCGATGGATGCCAAATCGGGAAAGATGTCCGCGTGATCGTATTCCAGGTTGTTGAGCACCGCCGTGCGGGGCCGGTAGTGCACGAACTTGGAGCGCTTGTCGAAAAAAGCCGTGTCGTACTCGTCCGCCTCGATCACAAAGAAGGGACTATCGGTCAGTCGGGCGGAGACGCCGAAGTTCATGGGTACGCCGCCAATCAGGTAACCTGGTTCGAGGCCGCAGTCTTCCAGTATCCAGGCCAGCATGCTTGAGGTGGTGGTCTTGCCGTGGGTACCCGCCACCGCCAGAACCCACTTGTCACGCAACACGTTTTCGGCCAACCACTGGGGCCCGGAAACATAAGGCAGGCCCCGATTCAGGATTTCTTCCATGAGCGGCTGCTTGCCCCGTGACACCACATTTCCGACCACGTAAATATCCGGATTCATGTCCATCTGTTCGGTGCCGAAGCCCTCGATCAGGCGGATGCCCAGATTTTCCAGCTGGGTGCTCATGGGCGGATAGACGTTGGCGTCGCATCCGGTGACGGTGTGTCCAGCTTGTTGGGCGATGACCGCGATCCCTCCCATGAAGGTGCCGCAAATGCCGAGAATATGAATATGCATGGATGAATCTATGGAAATGGCTGGGCGATTATCCGATGGGTTAAAGAATGTCGCTACTTCGCCGATAATGGCATCCACAAACTCACATTGCCTGAGCGGAGAATGGCCCAGACTCCCAATGTCATCGGTTTGACCGTAATGCAACGGCTCAAGGAGACCGGTGACCCCGCCACGCCTGAAAACTATGAGCGCTTGTATTATGAGCTCTCAGGGTTGCCACGGCCGGACAAGCCCTCCACCGAGGAGAAGCCGGCCGAGACGTCAAACGCGCCGAACTCGGCCTTCTGCACCGAATTGCTGGGAATGCTGCGGCAGATGTTGCAGGAAGTCACCGACAAGACGGAAAGTCTGGCCAGGGATCTTGGCGACAAGAACAAGGATCTGGCCGGCAATGTCGTCAACCTGAAGAGCAGCCGGGACAAGAATGAAATCCTGCGTCTGCTTTCCACCGTGGTCATGCAGGCCGGCGGTATCCAGAACACCGTCGAGGCCAGCCACAAGGATCTGGTGGAAACCCGGCGCGCCTTAACCACCATGCAGGAGGAACTGGCCGAGACACGCCAGTTGCTCAACGAGGATGCGCTGACCGGCGCCCTGAACCGGCGTGGACTGGACCAGACCCTGATGCGGGAAATCGCCCGCGCGCAACGCCTGGATACCAAGCTCAGCCTGGGCATGGTGGACCTGGATTACTTCAAAAAGGTCAACGATCAGTTCGGTCACGAAGCCGGCGATCAAATGCTGGTCCACTTCTCCAGCCTGATCAAATCCGTCCTGCGCAAGTCCGATGCCCTGGTCCGCTATGGTGGCGAAGAATTCACCCTGATCCTGCCCGATACGGACGGGCGCGGCGCCCACTTCGTTCTTGCCCGGCTCCAGCAACTCATGAGCAAGAGCCCCCTGGTGTTCGAAGGCAGACAGATCAACACCACATTCAGCGCCGGAATCGCCACGCTGCGCGGCGATGAAAATGGCCATGCCCTCCTGCGTCGCGCGGACGAAGCCCTATATTCCGCCAAGAACGGCGGACGCAACGCTATCAAGGTCGCCGCCTGACTTTCGCAGAAAGCCGCCCGGTGGGTGACAATGCGCCCATGTCGAATCCTCGTGTTCTCGCGGCCACCCTGGTCAACACCGTCCTTCTCGATAGGCGCAGCCTGACCCAGGCGCTTGCGGAGATGAAGGCCGACATGAAGGTCGATGCCCGCGTTTGGTCTTCCACCCAGAATCTGGCCTATGGCACCTTGCGGCAGGCTGGAAGACTGCGTTTCTTCCTGTCCCGGCTGGTCGGGCGCCCCCTGAAGCCGGTCGACCTCCTTGGCCATCTCCTGGTGGGATTGCATGAGTTGGACAGTACCGACACCCCTGCCTATGCGGTAGTCAATGAAACCGTCGATCTTGCTGCTCGACGCCATCCTGGCGCGAAGAGCTTCGTCAACGCGGTATTGCGCAACTTCGACCGGCGCCGGGAAATGCTGGACCGGGAAGTCGCGATGCATCCCGAAGCCCGCTGGAACTTTCCCGAATGGTGGCTGAAACGTCTGCGCTCAGAGTACCCGCAGCATTGGGAACGCATTGTGACCGTCCAGAATGCCCATCCACCCATGACCTTGCGGGTGAACCAAAGGCGAGCAGATACGGACCTTGCCCTCGAGCGACTGGCCGAGGCTGGCTGCCCCGGCCGGATAACCGGTCCTTGGGCGATCACGCTGGATCATCCGGTGCCGGTCGCTGAACTTCCGGGATTTTCGGAAGGCTTCGTTTCCATTCAGGATCTCGGCGCCCAATGGGCCGCCCCCCTTCTGGAGGTCGCCGATGGTATGCGGGTGCTAGATGCCTGTGCGGCTCCAGGCGGAAAGACCGGCCATCTCCTGGAATTGGGTGACTTGGATCTGATAGCACTGGACAACGATGCCGGCCGGCTTGAACGGGTACGCGAAAATCTCGACCGCCTCGGCCTGTCCGCCCAGCTCTTGGCGGCTGACGCCGGCAAACCTCAGGCGTGGTGGGACGCTCGTCCCTTCGAGCGCATTCTTCTGGATGCGCCGTGCACTGCATCCGGCGTTGCGGGCCGGCATCCCGACGGCAAGTGGCTGAAGCGCGCCGAGGATATGCAACAGTTATGCAGGGAACAGACGCGCTTGCTGGAGGCTTTATGGCCGCTGCTCAAGCCGGGTGGCAAAATGCTGTACGCCACGTGCAGTTTGTTCGGCGAGGAAAACTCCGGACAAATTACCGCTTTCCTTGCACGCCACATGGATGCACGCATCGAACCGATTGATCCACCCGGCAGTCGTGAAGGCCAATTGCTTCCCGACCCGGATTCGGATGGATTTTTTTATGCCCGCCTGCTCAAGACGTGATTTCCTCCAGCGCGCCGTAGCCGGTTTTGCGGCGGTGATGCTTTCGACCCCGGTTCGGGCGGAGGGTATCCAGCTGGCCCAAGCGGAAATCACACTCAAAGGCGAGTTGTTCCAGCTTTCCGGCTTTTTCGATATTCAATTATCCGGAACCCTGGAAAATGCCCTCCTGCGGGGCGTACAGCTGACCTTCGTGCAGGCTTTTGAAGCACAGCGGGAGCGGGATTACTGGCTGGCCGAAGATCTCATCGAACTGCATCGCAACATCCGGCTGTCTTATAACGCGCTGCTTCGCCAGTACTACGTTTCACTACAAGGTGTTTCCTCCGCCCATGAAAACCTGGCCGATGCCCTGAGGGCGGTGGGCGACCTGCGCGATTGGGCTGTCCTGAACATCAAGCAGACCAAGAGGAAAGCCAACAATCGGGCCTACATCCGCATGTACCTGGACATCGCCCAACTGCCCAAACCGCTCCAGGTCAACGCGCTGGCCTCGTCCGCCCGCTGGCAGTTGGATTCGGGCTGGCAGGAACGCAATTTCAAATACTAGGCCGGCATGATCTATCTGGTCGCCGCCAGCCTTTTACTTGGCTCCGCACTGATCGGGCTGCTGGTCACAGCGGCCGACAACACCGCGTTCTTTGCGGAAAACATTTCCCTCCTGCTGGGGGTGACGGCCGCCGCCGCCATCGGGCTGATCATAATGATCGGTTATCAGGCCTTCGTCCTGGTCCGTCGCATTCGCACCGGGGTCTTCGGCGCCAAGCTAACTGCCCGCTTCTTCCTGATCATCAGCTTGATGGCGCTGGTCCCGGGCATGGTCGTGTATGGGGTGTCGGTCCAGTTTCTGGTTCGCTCCATCGAGTCCTGGTTCGACGTTCGCATGGAGAATGCCCTTGAGGGCGGCTTGGCCCTGGGTCGCTCCGCCCTGGAACACGTGCAGCGGGAAGTGGTGACAAAAACCGAGACCCTGGCGCGACAGCTCGCCGAGCTCCCCCCGGTATTTCAAGTCAGTCGCCTGGATGAACTGCGCGAGGCGGCCGGCCTCCAGGAAGCCAGCCTGCTGGATGAGAAAGGCAAGTTGCTGGGCTTCTCTTCAGCAAACCGAGGCAACCTGATCCCCCCCCCGCTCGATAAAGGCGCCCTCTGGCAAGCCCGTCTGTTTCAACCATGGTCCCGGTTGGCCGCGATCGAGACGGGGGGCATCAATGTGAAAGCCGTGGTGCCGGTCAGCATGGTTGCCATGAACGAGCGATTGCGCGTTTTGCAGGTGATTCAGCCCGTCCCTTCTCAGTTGGCCATGGACGCCCAGCAGGTGGAAACGGCGCGTCAGGGATACCAGGAACTCCTGCTCTCCCGTCTGGGCCTGAAGCGCCTCTACGGTATCTCCCTGACCTTGGCGCTGACTCTGGCCCTCTTCTCCGCCCTGAGTCTCGCTTTCCTTATCTCCGACCGACTGGCGGCTCCCCTGCGTGCTCTCGCCCGCGGCACTCGGGCGGTGGCTCGTGGAGACTTCACCCAAGTACAAACCGTGGCCAGCCGGGATGAACTGGGCATGCTGACTCAATCCTTCAATCGCATGACCCGGCAACTGGCCGATGCCCGCGCCACAGCCGAGGAAAGCCACGACAAATTGCTGGAGGCCAACGCCTACCTGGAAGGGGTTTTGTCCAGCGTGACGGCCGGCGTGGTCACCCTGGAACCGGACCTGACGGCGCGCTTGGCCAACCCGACGGCGGCAACGATCCTGGGCGTGACTCGCGCCGAACTGGAGGGCCGTCCCATGGCCGACTGGGGCGCGCGCTCCACGGACGAATCGAGCCGGGGAAATGGTTTGCATGCGTTCGCCGCCGACATGACGCGCCATTTCCGGGAGAGTCCGACCCAGCCTTGGCGGGAACAGGTCGAATTGGCCACACCATTGGGCGGACGTATCCTGTTGGCCCGTGGCACGCCTCTCTCCCCTGGCGACCATCCCGACTACGTCCTGGTCCTGGACGACGTGACCCAGCTTATCCAGGCCCAACGGGATGCCGCCTGGGGTGAGGCGGCGCGTCGCATGGCCCACGAGATCAAGAATCCGCTGACTCCCATCCAGCTTTCCGCCGAACGCCTGGAAGCCAAGCTGGCGGATCGGCTTGAAGGTCCCGCCCGAGAAACCTTGACCCGGGCTGTCGCCACAATTGTCGGCCAGGTTGGCGCCATGAAAGGCTTGGTGGATGCGTTTGCCCAATACGCCCGTTTGCCTTCGCCACGCATCGAACGCGTGGATCTGAATGCGCTGACTCTGGAGGTGTTGGCGCTGTATGAAGGCGGCATTCCGATCAGCCTCGACCTGGCCTCTGGATTACCGCCTGTCGCGGGTGATCCAGCCTTGCTGCGGCAGGTGCTGGTGAACCTCATGAAGAATGCCCAGGAGGCCCTGCATGACCGGGAATCGCCGCGTATTCGGGTCGATACCCTGCTTGAGGGGGAGCGCATAGCCCTCGGTGTGGAGGACAATGGCCCCGGATTCCCGGAAGAACTCAAGAGCCGGATGTTCGAGCCCTATGCCACCACCAAGCCGCGTGGTACCGGCCTCGGGCTGCCGGTGGTAAAAAAGATTATCGAAGAGCACCACGGCACGATCGAGGTGCAGAACCTGGATGGCGGCGGCGCGCGAATCTGCGTCCACCTGCCGGTCCTGGCCGAAGCGAAAGGATAGGTAATGCCTGAAATTCTGGTGGTGGACGATGAACCCGGTATCCGGGAACTGATGCGCGAAATCCTTGAAGAAGAGGGCTACGAGGTCCGTGCCGCGGAAAACGGCACGGCAGCCCGTGCCGCCCTGGATGCCAAGATTCCGGATTTGGTTCTGCTGGATATCTGGATGCCCGATGTGGATGGCGTCACCCTGCTCAAGGAATGGAAGATGCAGGGGCGGCTCACGATGCCGGTGGTCATGATGTCCGGCCATGGCACGGTGCATACCGCGGTCGAGGCCACCCGCCTGGGGGCCTTCGATTATCTGGAAAAACCGGTGGCCTACAAGCAGTTGCTGGAAACCGTGCGTAAAGCCATGGAAACCCGCTCGGCGAAGCCCATCACCTCCGGCAACCTCAACTCCCTGGGGCAGAGCGAAGCGATCCGTCGTTTGACCCAGCGACTCGGCCTTGCCGCCAGCGCGGGGCTGCCGGTGTTGCTGTTGACGGAGCCTGGCGCCGGCGAGGAAACCATCGCCCATTTCCTGACCCCGCCGGACGGGGCCTTCATCCAGGTTGACGAGTCCGCCATGTTGGCCGACCGTCCCGCGGATATTCTGGTGCGAGCCAAGGGAGGACTTGTATTCATTCCCG
>CAZEOR010000002.1:0-26816 GCA_964513695.1 uncultured Thiobacillus sp. | reverse complement strand
CGAATTCGTCGTGGTCGTGGAAGAGCTGCCTCGGCCGGAAGCGGCAGCCGATGTCGCCCAGGACATCATTCAACTGCTGGATGCGCCCATCACGCTGTCGGGCGGCCAGGAAATCTTCCTTGGCGCGAGCATCGGCATCAGCCTTTTCCCCGGCGACGGTCTCGATGCCACCAGCCTGATCCAATACGCCGATGCCGCCCTGTTCCAGGCCAAGGAAAGCGGCCGGGGCACCTATCGTTTCTATACCGAGGCCTTGACTCGCGCCGCCAATCGACGGCTTGAAATGGAAGCCCGCCTGCGCCGCGCCCTCGAAAGAAACGAGTTCGTGCTGCATTACCAACCCCAGATATCGGTGACGGATGGCCGTTTGATCGGTTGCGAGGCGCTGTTGCGCTGGCAACCACCCGGAGACGATCTGATCTCCCCCCTGTTTTTCATCCCCCTTGCGGAAGATACCGGACTGATCCGGCCCCTGGGCGAGTGGGTCTTGCGCACCGCCTGCGCCCAGATGAGGAAATGGCAGGATAGCGGTATGCCGCCCATCACTCTGGCGGTGAACGTCTCCTCCCGGCAGTTCGAACAGTACGATCTAGCTGAACGAGTGGCCGACATCCTTGCCGAAACCGGCTTGCCCGCCGGGTTTCTGGAGCTGGAAATCACCGAAAGCACCATCATGCATCAGGGGGAACAGGCCAGTGCCATGCTGGACGCCCTGAAGAGACTGGGTCTGAGCCTGTCCATCGACGACTTCGGCACCGGTTACTCGTCCCTGGCCTATCTCAAACGATTCGCCGTGGACAAGCTGAAGATCGACAAAAGCTTCGTGCGCGACATCGGTCATGACACCAACGATGCGCAGATCGCCGCCACGATCATTGCCATGGCCAAGAACCTGAAGCTCGAGGTTCTCGCGGAAGGGGTGGAAACCCGTGACCAGCTGGCCTTCCTGGAACTGCACGGATGCGATGCATTCCAGGGCTACTTGCACAGCCCGGCTGTCCCGGCGGTGGAGTTCGCGCGCCTGGCCGCTCTCTGAACTACCAGGTGGCGCAGTTCTGAAGTTTTCCCCATCCGGGCCGATATTTGCGCTCATAGTCCGGATTTGCGCAGTCACCCCGAAGCGCCATGACCAACTCCAGCAGCATCCCGTTGCGCCAGATCATCAACGAGGCAGTACATGCCGTATCGCCCGAGACGCCCCTGGGCGAAGTTCTGCGCCAGATGTCGGAGCGGCGCATCAGTTGCGTGGTGGTGGCCCAGAACCACAAGCCCGTCGGCATCTTCACCGAACGGGACAGTGTCGATCTGATGGCACGGGGAGAACGCCACGCGGAATTGCCGATCCGGAAATTCATGCATGAGCCCGTTCTGGTCACCCGCCTGTCCATGGATCACCACCGCGCCTACCAGATCATGGCGGCCCGCAACGCACGGCATCTGGTGGCCACCGATTCCCAGGGCATTCTGCTCGGCCTGGTAACGGAAGGCGACCTGCTTCATTCCATCGGCATGGAGCAGATGGTCCAGCCCAAGACTGTGGCCGACGCCATGACCCGGCAGGTGATCACCCTCCAGGAACGGGACAGCCTCAGCGCGGCGGCCCGCTGCATGGCGGAGCGGGTGCTGAGTTGCATCGTGGTGGCGCGCGGCGGCCTGCCCGTGGGCATGTTGTCGGAACGGGACGTGGTGCGCCTGTTCCGCGAGAGCGTGAACCCGGAGACCGTCACACTCGATCAGGTGATGAGCCAACCCCTGCACACCGTCCGCGCCGGCGAGCTGCTGGCGGTGGCCATGCGTCTGATGGAGGCGGGCGATATCCGCCGGTTGGTGGTGGTGGACGAGAAAAGCACCCTGGTCGGCCTGTTGACCCGTCACGACATCGTCAAGACCTTGCAGGAACAGTATGTGGACCTGCTTCAGGACACCATTGAGCGCCTGGAACGGGATCTGCACATTACCCGCGACCGCCTGGAGTCCGTGGAACACCGACTGCTCCAGCGCAGCGTCATGGACCAGGTCAACGACGCGGTGCTGGTGGTCGAACTGGACAGCGGACGCATCGTCGAGGCCAACGAGCTCGCCCACGAATTCCTGGACCGCTCCCACACGGAATTGCTGGCGCTGCGCTGCCACGACTTTGCCGAGTTGTTCCCCTCCGAGACGGCCTGGCGGGAATGGGCCGATACCTTTTCAGTCCGGGGCATGCGTGTGGAGGAAACCCGTTTTCAACGCAAGGACGGCACCTGGTTCCCGGTGGAGGTCAGCCTGCGCCATGCCCGTAGCGAAGGGCGCTCCTTCGTGGTGGCCGTGGCCCGCGACATCACCCGGCGCAAGCAGGACGAGGCCCGCATCCGGCTGGACCGGGAACAACAAAAAGCCCTGCGCGAGATACTGGAAATCGGCATCGGCGACGGTGACCTGAAAGAGCGTCTCGGCCGTTGCCTGGACCGGTTGCTGACCGTCTCCTGGCTGAACCTGCTGCCCAAGGCGGGCATTTTCGACCTGCCCTCGGACGGCCGGGGGCTGCGCTTGGTGGCGGAACGCAATCTGCCTGTGGAATTACAGGTCCGCTGCGCCCGGGTGCAACTGGGAACCTGTCTATGCGGCCGCGCCGCCGAAAGCGGCTTCACCCAGTTCGCCCACTGCGTAGACCACCGCCACGACATCACTTTTCCCGATATGGCCGATCACGGCCATTACAACCTGCCCCTGCGCTCGGGCATGGAAGTGGTGGGCGTGCTGGTGCTCTACCTGCCCCATCACCACCCCCATGTCACCGAGGAACAGGACTTCCTGGAAGCCGTGGCCGACGCCCTGGCCAGCTTGCTCAGGCGGGAGCGGGTGGAAGCAGCCCTGGGCGAGAGCCGCAACCGGCTGATCCAGGCGGAAAGCCAGGCCCACCTGGGTTTCTGGTGGCTGGACATCCATAGTGGCGAGGCCTTCTGGGCGGACGAGATCTACCGCATCCTGGGCATTCCATCCGAGTTGCCCGCCGGCCCGGATACGCTGCGATCACTGGTCCATGCCGACGACTGGCCAACCGTGTCCGAATCCCTGCGGTCGGCCATGCGTAGCGGCACCGAACACCATGTCAGCTACCGCGTCCGCCGCCCCAACGGCGAACTCCGCCACGTGGAATGCCGGGGAAGGCTGGAACAGGATGCAACGGGAAAACCGGTCCGCATCGTCGGCACCTTCCAGGACGTCAGCGAACTGCATCAGGCCGAAGCGAAACTCCGGGAAAGCGAAGCGCAAATCCGCCTGTTGCTGGACTCGGCCGCCGAAGCCATCTTCGGCGTCGATCTCGAGGAACGCTGCACCTTCGTGAACCGGGCCTGCCTGGATCTCCTGGGCTACGACAAGCCGGAAGACCTGCTGGGCCTGCCCATCCACGAACTGATCCACCACCACTACCCGGACGGCACCCCCTATCCCGCCGAGGCCTGCAAGGCGCTTCCCGCCCAGATCAAGGGCAGCCGCGTGCACGTGGACGACGAGGTGTTCTGGCGCCGGGATGGTTCATCGTTCGCGGTGGAATACTGGTCCCACCCCATCTACCGCGGAGACTCCCTGGTGGGCGCGGTGGTCACCTTCCTGGATATTTCCCAGCGTCGCCGCGCAGAAGAATCCCTGCGCCTGGCGGCCAAGGTGTTCGAGAACACCCAGGAGGGCGTCATGGTCACCGACGCCAACAGCCGGATACTGTCCGTGAACAAGGCCTTCACCGTCATCACCGGCTATGCGGAAGCGGACGTCATCGGAAAAAGCCCGGCCATCCTGAGTTCCGGACGCCACGATGCCAATTTCTACCAAGCGCTCTGGCAAACCCTGGTCGAGAAGGGAGCCTGGCAAGGCGAGATATGGAACCGGAGCAAGACCGGCGAGGTGTACCCCGAGTGGCTGGCCATCAGCACCGTGCATGACGATCGCGGCGGGGTGGTGAACTATGTGGGCGTGTTCTCCGACATCAGCCAGATCAAGCACTCGGAAGCCCAGCTCGAACATCTGGCCCACCACGACCCCCTCACCGATCTGCCCAACCGGGTTCTGTTCCAGTCCCGCCTGGGCCACGCCATCCACGTGGCGCGCCGCCACGAGCAGCGGCTGGGCCTGCTGTTCCTGGACATGGATGGCTTCAAGAACATCAACGACAGTCTGGGCCACCCGGCCGGCGACGAACTGCTCCAGGCCATCGCCCGGCGCATGACCGAACACCTGCGCGCCGTGGACACCCTGGCCCGATTAGGTGGTGACGAGTTCGTCATCCTGCTGGAGAACCTGCGCGACAGCCGGGAAGCGGCCATCGTCGCCCAGAATGTGTTGAGCCTGCTGCTGAAACCCTTTCCCCTGGAGGCCGGCCAGGAAGTCTTTATCGGTGCCAGCATCGGCATCAGCCTGTTCCCGGATGACGCCGATGACGCCACCCAACTGGTGCGCAATGCCGACGCGGCCCTCTATCAGGCCAAGGCCCAGGGCCGCAATACTTATCGCTTTTACACCGAGGCGCTGACCCGTTCCGCCAACGAACGCCTGCGCCTGGAGTCCAGCCTGCGCCGGGCGCTGGAACACAACGAATTCGTGCTGCATTACCAGCCCCAGATTTCCCTCCGGGATGGCCAGTTGATCGGCGCCGAGGCGTTGGTACGCTGGCAATCTCCCGAAGGCATCCTGATTCCGCCGGCCCAATTCATCCCCCTTGCCGAGGAAACCGGACTGATCCGGCCCTTGGGCGAATGGGTGCTGCGCACCGCCTGCACCCAGTTCCACGCCTGGCAAGTTGCAGGTTTTCCCCCTGTCACCCTGGCGGTCAATCTCTCGTCGCGCCAGTTCGAGCAGCGCGATCTCGCGATCTGCATCGGTGGCATCCTGACGGAGACCGGCTTCCCCGCCGACCGGCTCGAACTGGAGATCACGGAGAGCGCCATCATGGAGCAGGGGGAGCACGCCATCGACACCCTGGAGCACTTGAAGCGTCTGGGCGTGGCCCTGTCCATCGACGACTTCGGCACCGGCTACTCGTCCCTGGCCTATCTCAAGCGTTTCGCCGTGGACAAGCTGAAAATCGACCAGAGCTTCATCCGCGACATTCCCCACAACATGAACGACAAGGAAATCGCCGCCACCATCATCGCCATGGCGCGGAACATGAAGCTCCACGTTCTGGCCGAGGGGGTGGAAACCGAGGAGCAGCTCGCCTTTCTGCAACTGCATGGCTGCGATGCCTTCCAGGGCTACCTGTTCAGCCCGCCCGTACCAGCCATCGAATTTCAGAAGTTCCTGACGGGGACGACGGGTACCTGAGCAAGCCGCTAAACTATTGCCCGTCCATCTTTCCCGCCCGCGCAGCATGGCCGTCCAGGTTCCCTTCGACATCACTCCCGGCAATTACTACAGCAACGGTTCCTACGGCCGATCCTGGGGCGTGCGTCAGGTGCTGGATTTTTCCCAGGACCCGCGCAGCGGCGAGGAAACCGTGTCTTTCCGGGGCATCGCCGGCACCTGCCGGCGTAAGCGCGGCAACTGCTCCCTGGCTGAATTCCGCGCCTGGGCCCGCTACCAGGTCGCCCTGAACGAGAACAGCTGGCAACGGGTGGGCTATTTCGAGGAAGCCTGGCCGGAAGAGGAAATCTGAGCCGGCCCCAGGGACAACAACGCGACGGCGATCAGAGCCAGCACGATGGCGGCGCCCGCCGGCAGGTCGAGCCGGGCCGAGGCCACCAGCCCCAGGGCATATCCCACGCCGCCCACCCCGTAGCCTCGGGCGAGGCTGCCCCTGGAAACCAGGGCGGGAACGATCAGGCTGGCGAACACCAGATACACCCCCACCACCTGGACCGAAGCCGTGATGGTCACGGCGAACAGCAGATAGAAGCCGCGCGAGGAATCCTTGAGGCGCAGCCCGAACCAGAGCGCCAGCACCAGGGTGGTAACCAGGGCCAGGGGAACCAGCCCGGACCAAGTACTCCAGAGGATCTGCCCCACCAGCAGATCCTGCAAATGCTCCGCGCCGTGGGGATCGTGGCTCATGGCCAGCAGGGCGGCGCAGGCGGCGGCGACGAAGGTGACGCCGATGACCGCCTCCTGCCGTTGGGGCGAGCGGCTCTCTCTCCAGTGCAGGAACAGGGCGCCGAGCAACGCGGCGGCGACCGCGCCGGCCTGATTCAGCCAGGGACTCTCCAGCGACTCGCCGGCCAGGCCGTGCGCCAGCACCACGCCCAGGCCGGCGATCTGGGCGATGGCCAGATCCAGGAAGATGATGCCCCGTTTGAGGACCGCCGCGCCCAGGGGAACATGGCTGGACAGAACCAGCAGCCCTGCCGCCAACGCGGGCAGCAGGATGCCGGGCTCCAGGCCGTCCGGACTCATTTCAACCCCGCCTTGAGTTGGGCCACGGTGGTATCGAACAAACCGAACAGATCCTTGGCGTTGGGCGCCCCGCCCACGGTGTAGGGCAGTTCCAAGGCCGGGATGCCGGCCCGCTCCGCCAGCCATTCGCTGGGCTTGGCCGACTGGTAGCCGGTGCGCAGTATCAGCCTGGCCGGCTGGGTCTTGAGCCGGTCGAGCAGTTGGGCCAGATAGGCCGCCGAGGGATCGATCCCCGGCTTGGGCTCCAGGTCGGCGACGATCTTGAGGCCCAGCCAGTCGGCGAGGTATGTCCAGCCTTTGTGGTGCACCACCACCGGCACGCCGCGCAGTCCGGCGGCCTCTTTTTCCCAGCGGGCGATGGCGGCGGCCATGCGCGCCTGAAAATCCTTGTTGCGGGCTTCGAAGTACGCGGCCTGGGCCGGGTCCAACTCGGCAAGGCGCTTGGTCAGCGCATCGGCCACCCTCAGGAAATTGCGGGGATCGGTGTTGATATGCGGATTGCCCGCCGCATGGAGATCCCCCTGGCTGCGGTCGACGCTGGCCGGCTTTTCCAGCATCCGGACGTAGCGGCTCGTTTCTAAATAGCCCGGCAAGCCAGGTTGGATGCGGGGATTGCCGGCTTCCCGCTGCAACAGGGGCAGCCAGCCGATCTCCAGTTCCGCGCCGGTGCAGATCAGCAGGTCGGCGTTGCGGGCCCGTGCAATAAGGGAAGGCCGCGCCTCGATGTGGTGGGGGTCCTGGCGTGCCGTGGTGGCGCTGGTCACGCGGACCTGGTCGCCGGCCAGTTCCTGTGCCAGGGCGGCCCATTCCGGTTCGCAGGCCAGGACGTTGAGCGCCGCCTGGGCAAATTGGGAGGTCAGCGCCAGGCCGGCGGCCAGGAGCAGGGACAACAGGGAAGAATGGCATTTCATATCGGTTCCTCGCTCAGAACTTGTGGGCGCCGTGGGGGCCCAGGCTGTAGATGTATTGCAGGGCGATCTGGCTGTTGTCTTGATTGCCCTGCATGGCGTGGTCGCGGGAGAGTTGCAGGCGGAACAGGGTGAACTCGCTGGGGGCGTAGTCCGTCATCAGGCTCCACTTGTTCGGGTGGTAGTCGGCGGCAAGAAGAAATGCGTTGTTGACGCCGTAGTCCAGGCTGCCCATGTCGAGCCGGTCGTAGCGCAAGCCGACCCGCCAGCGCGGCATGAACTGGTAAATGCCCTGGGCGTACCAGCCGGACTGGCGCGCCCGGTAGGCATCGGATGAACCGCCGGAACACAGGGAAGGCGTTGCCGCGTCGGCATCGTCGCAGCTCAGATTGCCGTGCTCATTGCGACGGAAATACTCGCTTTGGAACTTGAAGTTCCGCGCCTTGGGATTGCCTTCCGGCGCCCATTTCCAGATGAAATCGGCGATCCAGGTGCGCGATGTTCCGCTGAACGCGGACAGGGTATCCACGCCGGATGTGTCCAGCAGCCGGCTTTCCCGGTCCTTGGGACGGGCGCCCAGATAGGACAGGCCGGCGCGCCAGGCGGAACTCTCGCCCGCGTCGCCACCCACATGCCCATACAGCGCCCAGGCACCGGGTCCGTTCTTGTCGCCGCCCGCCTCGGAACCCGGGAAGGCGTTGCCGCGCCCGATCTCCGCGCCCAGTTCCACGAAGGTGTCGGTGGGCGCCAGCCATTTGAGTTGCAGGCCGTCCTGGACCAGATGCTCGCCGAACAGGGTCTGGTACATGAGATTGTTGTCGGCGAAATCCCAGGCATGGGGATGCTGCTCGTTTTGATAACCGATGCCGGAAATGAAGCGGCCGCCTTTCAGGGTCAGGCCGCCCCCCAGGGTCAACGTCTGGAACCAGGCCTCCTCCACCTCGGCATTGCCATCGGCCAGGACCACATTGGCCAAGCCCCGGAAATAGGGGTCGATGTTGGCGGTCAGTATCAGTTCGGTGTCGTTGAGTGAGAAGCCGCGCGCCGGGGCGCCGATCTCCCCAGCGCGGAGAAAACCGGTGGGCCGCCTTTCACCAGGCTTCAGCCTGGAATAGCCGCCCTGCAATATCAGGGAGATTTCCGGGTTGGCGCTGCTCGCGGCCACCGCCTCCCGCTCGGGAGCGGGAGGCGCGGGCTGGGCCGCGACCTGCTTGAGCCGATTTTCGAGATCCGCCAGGCGAGTTTCATACACTTGCCGAAGCTGCTGAATCTCGGCACGCAACAGATTGATTTCGGTGTCGGCTTGGGCATTCGTTCCCCACAGGGAAAGCAATCCGACCGCCAATAGGCTGAACTTGGGCATGGTGCGCCTCATCTTGAAAGTCAATTGAGTGACAGGGCGGATCGCCCCGATTTCGGATTACGACACTCGGACGTTTTCAGGCGGTGCGCGGGAGCGGAAATGCGGCTGGAAAGTCGCTCTCCAGTCGATTCCGAGAAGTGACTCGGTCTCGTGGGGAACAACGACTACGGGAAGGGCAGCGACTCCCGGCGCCAGACCATGATCCATGGCCGTGTAGGCGGCGCACAGTTCACAGGCGGCATGCTGGTCGTCCTGATCCTCGAAGTGATGGGACATCACATGAAGCTGTCCACCCAACTGAACCAGCAGTTGAATGAATAGGATCAGGAATAAATTAAAGGCACGACCACGCATGGGTAGATTTTAACGGCGCCAATTGCAACTTGATTGCATCAATTTTTTCCAAACAAAAAAAACCGCCCGAAGGCGGCTTTTTTTGAGAGCGGGAAGTCGCTTACTTGTTCTTGGCGACAATCTCGATTTCCACACGGCGATTGGGCGCGTGGCATTCCTTCAGTTTGTCCTTGGCCAGAGTCTTGTCGCACTGGACCACGGGCTGGGTATCGCCCATTCCGTTGCTCATGACAACGTTCGGCTTGACGCCCTTGGCCACCAGATAGGACTTGATGGACTTGGCGCGCGCTTCGGACAGTTTCTGGTTGTCTGCGCTCTTGCCTGTGGGATCGGCATGGCCCACCACCTTGATCTGCTCGATCTCGCCCATGCCTTTCAGCTTGGCCACCACTTCATCCAGTTTGGCTTTGCCTTCCTTCGACAAATCCTTGATACCGGATTTGCCAGATTGGAACCACGCATCGCCAGCCAGGATGATCTTGTTGGCTGCGGGAGCGGGAGTGGCTGCGGGAACGGGTTGCGCCACGACCTTGGGGGCTTCGGCAGTCTTGACCGGAGCGGCAGCGACAGGCACGGGCGTCGGGGCAACCGCGGCGGGTTTGACTTCCGGTTTGGGCGCAGCCACTGCCGGGGCAGGCGCTGCTTCAGCCGGTTTGGCAACCGGAGCAGCAACAGAAGCCGGAGCGGCCGGGGTCGGGAAAGTGGGCAGCCCGATATTCGGCAAAGTGGGCAACGCTGACAGGTTGAGACCGGGGATGAAGCCGGACAGGTTGCCCAGCATGGCAACCGGATCCCACATGGCGAAACTGCCAGCACCTTGAACCGGGGCGGCGGGAGCCCAGGTCAGCCAGCTGTTGGTGCCCTGGCCGTAGGAATTGGGGTTGACGATGGCGCCGGCCATGCCGGTATAAAGGGCCGGATTGGCCATGGTGCCGGCCAGGTTCCAGGCGCGCGGATCCATCCCTGCCATGCCCCAACGGATGTAGGTGTTGGGGTTGAGAGTGTTGAGCATCATGTTCCACAGCTTGGGATCAGCAGGAACCATGGCCCAGCGCATCATCTTGCCCGGATCGGAAAGCTGGGTCAGCACGGCGGTGTAGAAAGCAGGGTCGGCACCGGCTGCGGTCCACTTCATGAGGATGTTGGGATCGGCGAACTGGACCAGATTACGCACGGCGTCCGGATGGGCCGCGCTGTTCATCATGTTGAGCCAACCACCCGGATCCATCATGCCATTCATCATGGCGATGTAAAAACCAGGCTCGGTCACGGCATTGGTCCAAGGTACGAATACCCGTGGATCCTTGAAGGCGGAAAGGTTGCGGGAGAAATCTGTCATGCGGGCCAGCCACTCTTCCGGAGTTTTGGGCGTACCGGTCTTGGCGGCTTCCTTGGCTGCGGCCTGGCCGGCGAAGGTAGGGATATCGGTGGTGCCCATGGCCGCGAAGGCGGGCGCAGCAGCAAAGGCCAGCGCCAGGGTGACAATCTTGAGTTTCATGACGATCCCTTTCATTGAAAATTCATTGAACATCTATATCAGAAAACCCTGAAATTCTAGTCGTGGGCGCTTGAACGGGATACAACGACACCGCGCCAGTGATTAATCTGCTCTGCCTTTGTTGCAGAAACCCACGCCGCAAACAAAGCGGGCCGGGAATAACCCGGCCCGACATTGCCTAACGATGCATCATACGATCAGGGGCACGATGAGAAGGGCCACGATGTTGATGATCTTGATCAGGGGGTTCACGGCGGGGCCGGCGGTGTCCTTGTAGGGGTCGCCAACGGTGTCACCGGTCACGGCGGCCTTGTGGGCTTCGGAACCCTTGCCGCCGAAGTTGCCTTCTTCGATGTACTTCTTGGCATTGTCCCAGGCGCCACCGCCGGTGGTCATGGAAATGGCGACGAAGATGCCGGTAATGATGGTACCGACCAGCACGCCGCCCAGGGCTTGCGCGCCCAGGGTCAGGCCGACGATCACGGGGACCGCGACCGGCAGCAGCGACGGGATGATCATCTCCTTGATGGCGGCCTTGGTCAGCATGTCGACGCAGGTGCCGTATTCGGGCTTGCCGGTGCCTTCCATGATGCCGGGGATTTCCTTGAACTGGCGGCGCACTTCCACCACCACGGAACCGGCGGCGCGGCCCACCGCTTCCATGCCCATGGCGCCGAACAGGTAGGGCACCATGCCGCCGATGAACAGGCCGATGATGACCATGTGGTTGGACAGATCGAAGGTCAGGTTCTGACCGCCGGCTGTCAGGGCGTGGGTGTAGTCGGCAAACAGCACCAGGGCGGCGAGGCCGGCGGAGCCGATGGCGTACCCCTTGGTGACGGCCTTGGTGGTGTTGCCCACGGCGTCCAGGGGATCGGTGATGTTGCGGATGCTGTCCGGCAGACCGGCCATTTCAGCAATGCCGCCGGCGTTGTCGGTGATGGGGCCGTAGGCGTCCAGGGCGACGATGATGCCGGCCATGGACAGCATGGAGGTGGCGGCGATGGCGATGCCGTACAGGCCGGCCAGGTCGTAAGCGCCCCAGATGGCGGCACAGACGGCGAGGACGGGCGCGGCGGTGGACTTCATGGACACGCCCAGCCCGGCGATGACGTTGGTGCCGTGGCCGGTGGTGGAAGCCTGGGCGATGTGGCGCACGGGGCCGAACTCGGTGGCGGTGTAGTACTCGGTGATCCACACCATGGCGGCGGTCAGGCCCAGGCCGATCAGGGTGGCCAGGTACAGGTTCATCGAGGTCACCAGGTGACCGTCGATCATCACACCTTCACCCATCATGCGGGTGGTGATGGGGTAGAAAGCCACGGCGGCCAGGCCACCGGAAACGATCAGGCCGCGATACAGGGCGTTCATGATCTTGCCGCCTTCACGAGCCTTGACGAAGTAGGTGCCGACGATGGAGGCGATGATGGCGAAGCCGCCCAGGACCAGCGGGTAGATCACCGCTTCCGGGGAACCGGTGATCAGCAGGCCGCCCAGCAGCATAGTGGCGATGATGGTCACGGCATAGGTCTCGAACAGGTCGGCGGCCATGCCGGCGCAGTCGCCCACGTTGTCGCCCACGTTGTCGGCGATGACGGCGGGGTTGCGCGGGTCGTCCTCGGGGATGCCGGCTTCGACCTTGCCCACCAGGTCGGCGCCGACGTCAGCGCCCTTGGTGAAGATGCCGCCGCCGAGTCGGGCGAAGATGGAAATCAGCGAACCGCCGAAGGCCAGGCCGACCAGGGCATGGGTGGCTTGAGCGTTGGTCTCGCCCAGCACCAGAGTCAGGACGGCGTAATAGCCGGCCACGCCGAGCAGGCCCAGGCCCACCACCAGCAGGCCGGTAATGGCACCGCCCTTGAAGGCGACGTTCAAGGCGGCGTTGAGGCCCTGGCTGGCAGCTTCAGCGGTGCGGATGTTTGCCCGCACCGAAACGTTCATGCCGATGTAGCCGGTGAGGCCGGAGAGGAGGGCGCCGAGGGCGAAGCCGACGGCGGTTTGCCAACCCAGCGTGGCGAAAATGGCGACCAGCAGAATGGCGCCGACGATGCCGATTGTGGTGTATTGCCGATTCAGGTAGGCCTGGGCCCCCTCTTGCACGGCGGCGGCGATTTCCCGCATTCGATCATTGCCGGTGGGTAAACCGACAATCCACTTGATGGACATGGCCCCATAGACCAAGGCCAGGACCGCCGCCACGAGGGCGAACAACAAACCTTCATTCATCGCTTCATCTCCTAGAACAAACATGAGTTAGCGGATCAATAACTGCTTCAGCAGTTACGAATCCTGCATCCCCTTGCGGGGGCAAACGTTGCACCGCACAGACTCCCCCGACTGTGTGACTTCCGTTTACGCCCGGCTGGTGCCGGGTCTCGATTAAATTACTGAAATCTTCAAATCTCACGGCCCATCGCCAAACCACCCTCGAAGCGGGTGCCCGGCTCGAAACCGAAGATCTCGTCCAACCGCAATTCCCGGATCAATCCGTCCACCGCCGCCTGGCCGTGCTCCTTCTGCACCTCGGAGAGAATCAGTTTGGCGGAATTGGCGTTATAGAAACCGCCAAAGTCGGCTTGCACCTTCAGAAGTTGGCGGGCTCGATCGAGTTTCATGAAAAGGCGGAAGAATAAACAAGGGCGCCAGCGGCGCCCTTGATCTTGGTTAAAGCTTGAACTCAGGCAGCTTTTTAGCCACTACCGCGTTCTTCATCGTGACGTAGACCGGCAGGCCATTGGCGTACTTGGGATAGTCCTCACCCTGGATCAGGCCGGACAGGTACTTGCGGCACTTGTCGGTGATGCCATAGCCGTCCTTGCTGATGAAGTCGCGCGGCATGAACTTCTCCACGTTGGCCACATCCTTCAACTCGGCATAGCCGATCTTGTACTTGTAGGGCTCGTCGGACAGACGCACCACGGTGGGCATGACCGAGTTCTTGCCCTTCACCGCCAGTTCGACGGCGGCCTTGCCCAGCTCGTAGGCCTGCTTCACGTCGGTCTTGGAGGCGATGTGGCGAGCGGCCCGTTGCAGGTAGTCGGCCACAGCCCAGTGGAACTTGTAGCCGAGGGCGTCCTTGATCATGTTGGCGACCACGGGAGCCGCACCACCCAATTGGGCGTGGCCGAAGGCGTCGCGGGTACCCTGCTCGGCCAGGAACTTGCCGTCCGGGTAGTGGCAACCTTCCGACACCACGATGGTGCAGAAGCCATGTTCCTTGACCTTCTTGTCGACGGTGGCCAGGAACTTCTTCTGGTCAAACTCGATTTCCGGGAACAGGATCACCACGGGGATGCCCTGGTCGGCCACCAGACCGCCGGCGGCGGCAATCCAGCCGGCGTGGCGGCCCATCACTTCCACCACGAAGATCTTGGTGGAGGTCTTGGCCATGGAACGCACGTCATAGGACGCTTCCAGGGTGGACACGGCGATGTACTTGGCCACGGAGCCGAAGCCGGGGCAGCAGTCGGTGATGGGCAGGTCGTTATCCACGGTCTTGGGCACGTGGATGGCCTGGATGGGGTAGCCCATGGCTTCCGACAACTGGCTCACCTTGTAGCAGGTGTCGGCGGAGTCGCCGCCGCCGTTGTAGAAAAAGTAGCCGATGTTGTGGGCCTTGAAGACTTCGATCAGGCGCTCGTATTCGCGCTTGTTGGCTTCCAGACTCTTCAGCTTGAAGCGGCAGGAGCCGAACGCGCCGGAGGGGGTGGAGCGCAGGGCGGCGATGGCTTCATCACTTTCCTTGGTGGTATCGATCAGGTCTTCGGTGAGGGCGCCGATGATGCCGTTGCGGCCGGCGTAGACCTTGCCGATGACGTCGGCATGCTTGCGGGCGGTTTCGATGACACCGCAGGCGGAAGCATTGATGACGGCGGTGACACCGCCGGACTGGGCGTAGAACGCGTTCTTTTTCTTGGCCATGTCATTTCTCTCCTTGAAACAAAAAAGCGCGCGGGATTGTCGCG
Source organism: uncultured Thiobacillus sp. (assembly GCA_964513695.1). Lineage (GTDB taxonomy): Bacteria > Pseudomonadota > Gammaproteobacteria > Burkholderiales > Thiobacillaceae > PFJX01. The sequence goes on along the minus strand of CAZEOR010000002.1, from coordinate 12,362 downwards.
CGCTTTTACATGAATTGCTTACCTGATTCCGGATTCCTGATTGCGCCGGTCATGTTCTTTTTCCTGCACCTTCAACAGGGTGATGATGCAGTCACCCAGGTTGTCGTATTCCTCCGTGCCGGTACCGAAACGGTCCTTGACGGAATAGAAAAACATGGCCCGGTAACCTGCCAGGCCGCTCTTCGCAATCACGAAGGCGCAGCCATCTTCCTTCCAGTAAAGGGCGGGGCACAGGGCGAGTTCCCGGTCACCTGGGTTGAGGCGCACTTCCGTCTCCACCTCCGACACCTCCACCTCGCGGCCGAAACGTTCCTTCAGACACGTACGCGCCAGGGACAGATCGGATGCGGAGAATGCAGGAATACCCGCGGAAGTGCTCATGAATGCTTACTTCTTGACCGAATCCAGGGCAGCGAAGCAATTATCGCGAATGCCATCGACGGAGCCGACGCCAGCGATCTTGAAATACTTGGGCGCGCCGGCTTCGCCACTCTTGCCCCAGTTGCCGTAGTACTGCACCAGCGGCTCGGTCTGGGCATGGTAGATGTCCAAGCGCTTCTTCACGGTTTCTTCCTTGTCGTCGTCGCGCTGGATCAGATCCTCGCCGGTGACATCGTCCTTGCCGGCCGTCTTGGGCGGGTTGAACACGACATGGTAGGTGCGGCCGGAAGCCACGTGCACGCGGCGGCCGGACATGCGCTTGATGATTTCCTCGTCGGGCACGTCGATCTCGACCACGGCATCCAGAGGCACGCCGGCGGCCTTCATGGCCTCGGCCTGGGGAATGGTGCGGGGGAAGCCGTCGAACAAGTAACCGTTCTTGCAGTCGTCCTGGGTCAGACGCTCTTTCACCATGCCGATGATGATGTCGTCGGACACCAAACCACCCGCATCCATGATCTTCTTGGCGGCGACACCCAGCTCGGTGCCGGCCTTGACGTGGGCACGCAACATGTCGCCAGTGGAGATTTGGGGAATGCCGAAGCGTTCCTTGATGTAGTTGGCCTGGGTTCCTTTGCCCGCACCGGGGCCGCCAAGAAGAATCAAACGCATGAAAACCTCGCAAAAAACAAGGCCCTGAACGGGCCGATGGATAGAAAAACCGATGGCAAACGGGGACTTCGAGCGGGCTAAAGGGTAGTCAAGGCGACAGTCCAAGGACAGTCAATTTTTTGTATTCAGATATAAGCCCAGGTTATTAGCCACTTTGAAAATATTAATACCCTAATGCTTCTTCACAGTAAGCCATGCGCGCGTCTGAAACATCGGGTGGTCATGGCAACCCTGGCGCCCCACTTCCTGCGCAGAAAATGAGCTTAATGCATGCATTTGCGGGCATGGAGTAACCTGGCCATGGGGAATCCCCAAGGAAGTACTGATTCATTCCCACACGGATGCGACGCGGGCATTGCGGGGGCGGATGCAAGGGATGGTCGCAGGCAATGGCCTTCCATTGCCAAGCGCCGCAGACTACCCGCAAAGCTCCGCCCCATGCGGGAACGGGCTTACATCCAGACTTTCGGGATGGGGTTCGTCGGCGGATTGAATGGCCGATTTGCTGATGTGCCGGCCGATGGCCCTGGACGGGGGCACATCCTCTCCCGCTCTCGCAGCAGTTCAGAGTGATATTTCTCCAGGGCAGTGCGTTCCTCGACGGTTCGGGCATGCTCCAACTTATCGAGATATATTCGGCATTCCCGCTCGGTCACCCAGATACCGCATACGCCGGACTGGGCCTGGGCTGTACCGCCGGGCATCAGCATGTTGGCCAGAAACACGGCCACCAGCGTCAGACAGTAGGGACTCGAATTCATAAAACCTGCTGTGTATCAGATATCCGGGAATTGGCTTCCTGGTCCGGGGAAAACGGCATTTCAGCCCTTTTCCTGGCCACCCAGGCGGTACAGGATCCCGGATCAGGAAGGCGAATGCGTGGGTGCACATGTCCCTCCTCGCCCCCAGTCTCCCTGCTGGAGGCATAGCGACGGAAACGCCTGTCCACCAGACCACAAAGAGGAGCCAGCAGCATCCAGAACAAATTGGCGCCCATCACTGATGCATGATGGGCGCGGTTTTCTCCCGGCGTTTTCATGTCAGCTCCTTCCAATTGGCATCGAGGAACGCAGTGCTCCCCCCTCACGGTGGTCAAGCAGGCTGATGACGCGATACCCCTCCCGACGCAGTGTCGCCAAGGTTGGATCGCTGTCTTCATCCCAGTGCTCGATGCAGTCCAGAAGAATGACCGAGACATAGCGAAATCGATGCACGTAATGAACGAGTTCCTCGTGCAGCACCCTTTCCGTGCTGGTCAGACGATAGTCGACACCATGCCGCTCCAGTTCCATGAGGAAGCTCCCAAGCAGGGACGTTGCTGCCTTGGGTGGGTTGGCAATCAGGATATCCAGTCGGTGGGATGAGCCATGGCAAAGTTGAACGGCGACCGGCAATGCCAGATGTTCCACACAACGGCCATCAAGGGCGAGCAGCATGCCCAGCCCTTCGGTCGGAGAGTGCCGCGGTGGGGAATGCCCCTTGGAATACGCTGGAGCAGGCGTCGGGCGATTCATCGGGTTTCTCCGGCTTGCACATGGCACCACGCCAGCCTGAGACCGTTGAGCGTGTTATCGACCACAGTGGCTGAGCGGCAAGGGCCGAGAGCATCGCTTCCAATGCGCGGGAATTTCTCCACGCCGAGCTGCGTACCCACGGGGAAAGAAATTCCCCCGTGGTTCAACAGCATGCCGACCTCCCCGACCTGCTTTACCCGATAGAGGCCGATCCGATGGCCTGCATAACGTACAGCGACAATCAACTGGTCTGCCGCAACAACTGAAACTCGACCGGATTGCGCATCCTCACTCTGTATCTCCGTCATCGTTGTCTCCATTTTTCCATCCTCCCCGAATCATGTCCCTTGCCTTGCCGGGTTAGTGGCAGCGGACTCGCAGTCCATCATTATTGAAATTGGGAAAGACGCGGAGCGAGTAATCGCCGGGGTGAAACAAGCCTAGTACGGAGGTACTTACCAGGAAATATCCGAGTTATTTAGTTGGAATAAAGATTTATTTAGGCTTGACCGACAGCCCTCTCGCGGGAAGTGTCGATAGTGGGAAGCGCCTTTGGAATCAACGAGCCAGAAACCAGTGATTCATCAGGTCAGCCAGGGTTCTCACCCCCACTTTGCGCATGATGTTGAAGCGATGGACATCGACGGTACGCTCCTTGATATCGAGCGCCGTGGCGATGGCTTTGCTGTGTCCGCCCGCCGCGATCAATTCCATCACCGCCATTTCCCTCTGGGTCAACCGGCTGAAACCCCTCCGAGCCACCTCTCGGGTCAACCTGGCCTGACAGGCCTTCTGGTCTTCCTCCAGGCAGAGTTGGATGCGGTCCAGCAACTGCTGCTCATTGAAGGGTTTCTCGACGAAATCGACGGCGCCGGCTTTCAAGACACGCACCGCCATGGGTACATCGCCATGACCGGTAACAAATATCACCGGCAGGCGCACGCCGCGCTCCTGAAGCTTGGGTTGTAACTCAAGCCCCCCAATGCCAGGCATGCGAACATCCAACAACAGACAGCCGCGCATGCTTGCCTTCGCCTTGCCCAGAAAATCCTCAGCGGACGCGAAGCTCATGACCGGCAGGCCTACCGAGCCGAGCAGCGCTTCCAGAGCATCCCGCACCGCCGCGTCGTCATCAACGACATAAACCGTGGGTTGTTCTTCATCCATGCCGTACCTCCCGTGGCAAACAGCAACGAAACGTAGCGCCTCCCTGGGGGTTGTTGACATAACCCAAGGTTCCTCCATGCGCTGCGACAATGGAGCGGCTGATCGCCAACCCCATGCCCAGGCCACCTTTTTTATCTGTCATGAATGATTCGAAGATCGAATCACCGTGGCAGGCATCTACCCCAGGACCGGTGTCCTGAACTTCGACACAGGCGGACGATTGATCGAATCCGGTCCGGATCACGATGTGTTTTTCGCCGATCTGGCCGGCCATCGCCTCCAGTGCGTTACGCACCAAGTTGAACAGGACCTGTTCCACCAGAATGAGTTCCGCGGACAGGCTGGGCATGCCTTCGGCCAACTCCAGATCGATGGTGACACTTTGCTTGGAGGCATCGAATCGCATCAGCCCCAACACCTCCCGCACAACCTGATTCAGATCCACCGGGCCGGGCTGGATTTCTCCCTTCCTGACGAAACGGCGCAGGTGTCTCACCACCTCGCTGGCTCGCTTGGCTTGGGCATTGATGGACTCCAGCCATCCCCTGACCTGGCCCTTCTCGCCATCCTGCCCGATCGTTCGCAGACAGGCTGCGCTGAACATGGCGATGGCTGCCAGAGGCTGGTTCACTTCATGAGCGATCTCGCTCGCCATCTCGCCGAGACTGGCGAGGCGGGAAACATGAGCCAGTTCCAGCATGCGCTGGCGTTCGCGCCGTTCGGAATCCTTGAGCGGCGTGACATCGTTGACCAGCACATAGAAACCCTGCACGCGCGCCCCCGGACTGACATCCGGAATGTAGGAAATCACCACATCGCGCTGTCCGGCCCGCGCATAGGGCAGGCGCCGTTCGAAGGTCACCGCCTGCCCCGACAGAGCCTGCCCCACCAGAGACTCAACCTCCAGATAGGAGGCTTCGCCGAGCACCTCACGCAAGCTCTTTCCGAACAATTGTTTGGGACTCAGGCCGAAGAAACGCTCATAGGCCATGTTATTGAAGCGATAACGTCGATCCGAATCCACGTACGCGATCAACACCGGGAGATTGTCGATCACGCTCTCCATGACGTGGGCCAGGGCCGCATTGCGGTTACTGAGAAAGGACATGCTGCCAGCCAGGAAAAGACCGAACAGAACCCAGGCGCCGTAGATGAAGCCGATTTTTTGTGTCAGACCGGCATAGCCCGCTTGCAGTGACTCAGCCGGGAGACTGGCCGTCAGGGTCCAGTAGTAATCTGTCCCGGCCACCGGTTTGGCCGAATAATTCGCCTGCGATTCCGTCCCATGCCCGAAAGGGTAGACCCGCTCGAAGCGAACCCAATCCTGAGAGGGGGAATGGACACCCTTGTCGCTCAGGGAAAGCTGCTTCCAAAGTGCCGGATAGCGGGCAGGCAGACTCTGCTTTTCGCGGCCGGGCACCACGAATCCCCAGGTACTTTCCCGACCCGGGCCCAATAACCAGTATCCGCGCGGGTCGATCAGCCAGAGGGATCCGGCCTCGCCACCCACCGTGGCAAGCCGATCCAGCAAACGCCGGCCCTGATAGTTGAGAACAACGACCCCCAGTTTATGCCCCTGTGCATCGGCAACCGGGATGGCGAAGCGGATCACCGGCTTGAAGGGCCGCTCCAGCTGTCCGTTCTCGAAGTTGAGATCAAAGGGCGAAACATGGATCTGCGAGGCATCGAGCCTGCTGGACTCCATGAAGTAGGGGCGATCCCCCTTGTACTGCAATTCGCGGTCGGGAACGATATAGGGACGTCCATCCGCGAAATTGATGCGCACTTTTTCCATACCATCCATGCCGATGAAGCGCACTTGGTCGTATAGGTGCTTCTGGCGCGCCAATTCCAGGAACTCCCTGGCCAGATTCTTCCGCCTGGCGGAGGAGTCACCCGCGCTGAAATCCCGCATCTCGTTGTTGCGGGACATGAACCGTAAATCCGAGAGGACCGCTTCCATTTCCTGATGGATGATTTCCGACGCGAGCCGGATCACGCGTTCCTTTTCGGCCTGGCGCGTGCCCTTGTAGCCCTGCATTTCGGCCTGAAAATAGAACACGAAGGGAATGGCCAGCAGCAGGGCGATCCCTATTCCCCAGACCAACGTGCGCACCAGCACCTGCCGCAGGTTGATCTGCACCACCCTATGGATGGTATGGGCCTGGGTCAGCCAGGGAATCGGCTGCACTTCATGGCGTGTCGGGTGGGATGGCGGCAGCAAACTCGGTTTCCGATCCGGGCCACGTTCAGGCAGTGGCACCGAACAGGCGCCTGACCTTTTCCAGATCGTCCTGGGTGTCCACACCCGGCGGAATCGTTTTATCCGTGTTGACTACAGCAATACGGTGGCCGTACCAAAGCGCCCGCAACTGCTCCAGGGACTCGAAGGCCTCCAATGCCGGGCGTTCCAGACCGGGATACGCCTTGAGAAAACCCACCCGGTAGGCGTACAGGCCGATATGGCGGGCGATGGGAAGCCCTTCCGGCAGGGTATCGGCGGGCTGGGCAGCCCAGGCATCCCGAGCCCAGGGGATCGGCGCACGGGAGAAATAGAGCGCGTAACCATTCTTGTCCGTCACCACCTTCACCACGTTGGGATTGAATACTTCGGCGACGTCATGGATGGGATGACTGACCGTAGCCATGCTGGCACCAGGATGGTCGAACAGAGCCTGGGCTGTGGCCCGGATCAAGTCAGGGTCGATCAGGGGCTCATCACCCTGGACGTTGACCACCACCACGTCGTCGGGCCAGCCCAGGCCGGCCGCCACCTCCGCCAGACGATCGGTGCCGGAAGCGCAGTCGGGGGATGTCATCACCGCCCGGAATCCCCCCGCTTGCACCGTCGTGAACACTTCCGGGTGGTCCGTCGCCGCCCAGACACCCGCTGCGCCGCTGTCCCGTGCCCGCTCCATCACCCGGATGACCATGGGCTTTCCGGCGATGTCGGCCAGGGGTTTGCCAGGCAGGCGGGTGGAAGCGTAGCGGGCAGGCACAACGGCGAAAAAGGAAATCATGGCGGTGGATCCAATAATCTGGCGAAACGCATTCTACGAGTTGCCCGCGTTTTCCCGAACATTCCCGACGAAGCTTCTCAAGTAAGCTTTTCTGAAGCCGTAAATACCTTGTCAGATTAGGGACATTCCGGATGCTCATCTCACCCAGCCACCAGCTTTTTTCCCGCCGCATGGATCGGCAGCTTGGACTGGGCTTCGTCGTGCTCATCGTGCTGATGGCCGCCCTGACCGGGCACGCAATCTGGCACGTCGCGAATCTGGAGCGGCGCATGGGAGACATCGTCGAGATACGCAACCAGAAGATCCAGCTGGCCACCGATCTGCAGGAAGCGTCCTACAACCGCCACAACACTCTGGTGAACCAGGTGCTTGCCCGGGACGCGTTCGAACGGGACGATTTCTTCCAGCAATACATCAAATGGGGCTACCACGTCGGCAAGGCGCGCGCCGCCCTGAAAACCATGTCCCTCGATCAATTCGAACTCGACAGTCTCAGGGAACAGGACCGCTTGGTCTCACTCATCATCGACGAGCAGGAAGCCATCAGCGATCTGGCCGCGCGAGGCCTGCTCGACCAGGCGCGCGACCATATGGCAGGCGATCTGCGGCCACTCAACCGTGATTACACGGAGCGCGTGGAAGCCTTGCGCCGACATGAACGGGATCTGATCCAGGATGCATTGCGGGAAACCCAGTGGGCGACCCGGAATATCATCACCCTGCATATTTTGGTGGGCGCCGGTCTGATTCTGCTCGCCGCCTTCATCGCGGCCAAAACCCGCAGGCTCCTGGGTCACCATGCCGTGACCATTTTCGAACAGGTGCGCAAGCTGGAACAGGCCGGCTCCCGTTTGGAACATGAAGCCACCCATGACCCACTCACTGGCCTGGCCAACCGGGTCCTTTTCTATCGCCGGCTGGAAGAGGCCATGTTGCATGCGGCCCAGGACCGCTTTTCCATCGCCGTCATGTACGTGGACCTGGACGACTTCAAGCAGGTCAATGACACATTCGGCCACGCGGTGGGCGATGCCTTGCTGCAAGCGGTGTCCTCCCGGCTGCGCAAGGTGGCCCGGCTATCGGATACGGCGGCGCGCCTGGGCGGTGACGAGTTCGCCCTGTTGTTCGTCGGCGTACAGGTCACCAGCGAATGCCCGCCCCTGTGTCGAAAAGTCGAGGATGAGGTGGGACAAGAACTGATCATCGATGGTCATTCGTTCAAACCGAAATGCAGCATCGGCTATGCCCTCTACCCCCGCGACAGCGACAATCTGGACGGCCTGCTGAACGAGGCGGACGAACGCATGTATCAGGTCAAACGCGCGCGCAAGGACGCGGCCACTCCAGCCTGATCCCAGTTCAGGCCAGGATCAAGCCGAGCAACAGCAGGCTTTCCAGCCACTCCACCCCCGCGCCCAGGGCGTCACCAGTCATGCCACCCAGGCGGCGGGACAGGAACCACCACCAGCCCGCCACGATCAGTGGCGCGAAAAACAGGGCCAATGCGCTCAGGCTGGCCGCACCCAGAAGCATCGACCAGACCAGGATCGGCCCGATCCCCACGCGCCAGGCGAAACGCTCACCCAGGCCGGGTTTGATGGACGGCAGACGCGACCAGATCAGCACCCCCCAGCGCGCCCAGGCGGGCACCACAACCAGGGCGAGGTAAGCGCCCGCTTTCACGGCCAGCATCAGCAGCACCAGTTTGGCCAGCAACTGCATGACCAGGGCGACGCCGCCGAACACCCCCAGACGAGGATCAGCCAGCACCACCAGCAGTTTTTCCCGGCGCGCCTCGGCCGCTTCCAGGCGATGCGCCGCACCCAAGGCATCGGCCAGATCGGCCAGTCCGTCCAGGTGCAGGGCGCCAGTGACACTGACCCAAACCACAAGGGCCAGCAGCGCGCCCAGCCAGGGATCCACCTGGCCGCCCAGCCAGGCTGCCGCAGCCAGTAGCGCACCGATCAGCCCGCCCACCAGGGGAAACCAGACTGCGCTGCCGGCCAACTGCTCCACCCGAAAATCCGCGAGCCGGGGCGTGGGCAGACGGGTGAGGAACTGCACGGCAAGGATCAGTCCGCGCATGAATTCAGATTGAGCAGTACGGGCGCTTCGCCGGGCAGGATGGAAACCTGGAAGTGGGCGGCCTCGGGCAAGGCGATGCGATAAACGTGTGCGGGGTCCAGTCCGATCAGCTCAATGAGCAGGGCGCGCATCACTCCAGCATGGGTCACCAGCAGGCGATGGCCGCCACGCGCATCGGCAAGCCAGCCTACCCAGCCCCGGCTCACCCGCTTGTGCAGATCCGTGATCGACTCGCCCTCCGGCGGGCCCACTTTGCCAGCGCTGCCTCGAAACAACTGGTGATGCGCCGGATCCTGTCCGGCGGCCTCGTCGGGCGTCAGTCCCTCCCAGACGCCGAAATTCATTTCTTGCATGGAATCCAGCACATCCAGCGGCAGGCTCCGTTCCCGCGCAAAGGCCACTGCGAAGTCCAGGCAACGGACGAGCGGCGAGCTGGCGATCCGGTCGAAGGCAGGAATCGCGAGGCGTTCGGCGCTGCGCATCACCCTGGCAGCCCCCCGCTCGCTCATGGGATCGTCGAGCGCGCCTCGATAAACAAAGGCGCGACCTTGCACCTCGCCATGGCGCATGACCGTCACCAGGGTCGGTTCAATTCCGTTCACTGACGCTGGCCTCCGCGAAGGTCGCCATGCCGTTGTGCAGGGCGCAGGCCAGACGCAACAAAGGCAGCGCCACCGCAGCGCCACTGCCCTCGCCCAATCGCATCTCCAATTCGAGCAGTGGCCGTGCATCGAGAGCCCCAAGCAGCCGGACATGGCCCGGTTCGGCGGAACGATGGGCAAACAGCAGCCAGTCCCGTACGCCCGGATTCAGGCGGCAAGCAGCCAAAGCCGACGCTGTGGTGATGAATCCGTCCACCAGCACGGGCAAACCGGCTTGAGCACAGGCGATGTAAGCGCCCGCCAACGCGGCGATCTCGAAGCCGCCGAGGGCGCACAACACGGCCAATGCGACATCGGACTGGGCGTCCTTCCTCGAAAAGGGGGGGGCAAAACCATGCAATTCCAGAGCCCGATCGATCACCGCCGTTTTTCTCGATACGCCGGCGCTGTCCAGGCCCGTGCCCGGCCCGGCCAGTTCGCGTCCGGAAATACCCAGCAGGGCGCAGCCCAGGGCAGCAGCCGCCGTAGTGTTCCCGATTCCCATCTCACCGCCGATGAAGATATCCGCACCCGATGTGAGCGCCCGCTCCGCCGCGCGGCGGCCCGCAGACAAGGCATATTCGAGTTGTTCCGGAGTCATGGCGGGTTCCTGTGCGAGATTGGCGGTTCCCTGTGCCGGTTTGTCCCACACCACGCCGGCAATCGGTCCGGAAGCCTGGGTGCCCGCGTCCACCACCTCCAGACTGGCACCGGTTTCCCGTGCCGCCACGGCGATGGCCGCCCCGCCAGCCACAAAGTTAAGCAACATCTGTTGGGTCACGGCCTGGGGATAGGCAGCCACGCCCTCCTCAACCACGCCGTGATCGCCCGCGAAAACCGTAATCCAGGGTTGCGCCAACGCCGGCCTTTCCGCGCCTTGCATGGCCGCCAGAGTGACCGCGATCTCCTCCAGACGGCCCAGACTGCCAGGCGGCTTGGTAAGCTGGCCCTGGCGCGCCAGGGCGGCCTCGCGCGCGGCGCTGTCGAGGGACTCCACCGCTGTACACCACCAGTCGTCCATGTTCATCCGCCTTTCAATACCATGGGCAGGCCTGCCGCCACGAACACCACCCGGTCGGCGATCCGGGATAGAGCCTGATTGAGACGGCCCGCTTCATCGACGAAACGGCGGGACAGCTCACCCATGGGAATCACGCCCAGTCCGACTTCATTGGCCACCAACACAACGTGGCCTGGCAAGCTTGGCAGCCGCTCCAACAGATCGTCCCGCTCCCGCTGGAACACCGTCTCACCCGCTTCCAGCAGGTTGAGCAACCAGAGAGTCAGGCAATCCACCACCAGACAGCGGCCGGCATCGGCGCATCCGGCCAGGGTGCCAGCCAGGGCAAATGGCTCTTCCACGGTCTGCCAATGGGCTGGGCGCTCGGCTTGGTGGCGGGCGATGCGCGCCGCCATTTCCGCATCGCCGGCCCAGGCTGTGGCGATCACGGTCACGGCCAGGCCCGAAGCGCCGGCCAGGTGTTGGGCGTGGCCGCTCTTGCCGGAGCGGGCGCCGCCCAGGATCAGGGTCAACATGGGGAATGGAAAGCGCGCCCCATTCGGAGCGCGCACGGAGTCTCCGGATCGGCGCTCAGATCAGCGCGCGTCGGTGAGGCCCGCGCCCCGATTCAGGCTGGCGATGAGGCCATGGGCGAGCGCGGCCACGCCCAGGTAAATCAGGGTGCTGGTCAGGAAAACGGGGCCGTAGTCGACGATGGTCTGCGCAAACTGAGCCATGCTGGTTTCCGCCACCCGTCCGCCGAGCCAGTAGAAGGCGCCATTGGAAACCATGAATGCCAGCGCCACAGCGCCAGCCGCCACGCCAGCCATGCGCCCCAGAGCGGCGACATCCTTGCCGGCATGGCGGCTAGCCAGGCGGCCGCCGAACCACAGGGCAAGATGGGCAAGTTGAAGGCCGGCGTAGGCCGGCGTCAGGCAATAGCCGGAAACCCCCATCAGGCCGACCGCCGCCACGTCGATGGCCACGGCTTCCAGCATCAGACCCAACAGCCAGACGGGAGACAGATAGAAACCGGCGAGGAACAACAGCGCCCAGGACGCGTCCGGCAGATGCAGGGCATCGCCGAAGTGGTGGAAGCGGGTGGCGGCCATGACGGCGGACAGGGACAGGCCGATGAGGGTCTGGGTGCGGGGGGAGCAGGCGTACATGATGGTTCGTCTCCTAGGGTATGGCCCGCCCGGAGGCGGGTACGGCAATTTTATCGAGGTTGCGGGTTGGCGGGGCCGCGGATCAGCGAGGCTGATAGCGCAGCGTCAGAAAAAGGCTTCGTCCGAACGTGTTGTAATCGCCGGAAAAGCTGGATGCAAGCACGTAATCCTTGTCGAACAGGTTTTCCACCCGGATTCGCAGATCGATGTCCTTGCCCAGGGCTTGGCGATAGGCCAGGTTGACGATGCCGTAGCCACCCAGGCGCGTGGTGTTGTTGAGGTCGTTGCGCGCCGAGGCGGCGATCCATTCGGCCTGGACATCGCCGGCCCCCACGGCCCGGCCGAGGGTCAGCCCCAGTTTCCGCCTGGGGCGCCGGTCGAGCTGGGCACCGGTGGATTCGTTTTCCGCATCGAGGAAGGTCAATCCCGCATTCACGCGCCAGCCGGCCAGGTTGCCCGCAGCCGTGAGTTCCAGCCCGTCGATCGCCGCGCTGCTGACATTCGCCGGCTGGTAAGTGAACTCGGTGGGACCGGTCTGGGTGGCCTGCCACTCGATCAGATCCTTGATCCGGGTCCGATATAGGTTGGCCCCCAGCGAGAAGCCGGCGCCGAGCTTGTGGCGCAGGCCCAGTTCCAGACTGCGCGAGCTTTCCGGACGCAGGTTGGGATTGCCCAGGGTGTAGGACACCGAACTCCGTACGCTGTCCGTACCC
>CAZEOR010000001.1:0-28111 GCA_964513695.1 uncultured Thiobacillus sp. | reverse complement strand
GCGACGTGCTGCTGTTCGTCGACAACATCTACCGCTACACCCTGGCCGGCACCGAGGTTTCCGCCCTGCTCGGCCGCATGCCTTCCGCCGTGGGCTACCAGCCCACCCTGGCCGAGGAAATGGGCCGCCTGCAGGAGCGCATCACCTCCACCCGCACCGGTTCCATCACCTCCTTCCAGGCCGTGTACGTGCCCGCCGACGACCTGACCGACCCGTCGCCGGCCACCACCTTCGCCCACCTGGACGCCACCATGGTGCTGAGCCGGCAGATCGCCGAACTGGGCATCTACCCCGCCGTGGACCCGCTGGATTCCACCTCGCGCCAGCTCGATCCCCTGGTGGTCGGTGAGGAGCACTATGGCGTGGCCCGGTCCGTGCAGGCTACCCTGCAGCGCTACAAGGAACTGCGCGACATCATCGCCATTCTCGGCATGGACGAGCTGTCTCCTGAGGATAAGCTGGCCGTGGCCCGCGCCCGCAAGATCCAGCGCTTCCTGTCCCAGCCCTTCTTCGTGGCGGAGGTGTTCACCGGTTCCCCCGGCAAATATGTTTCCCTCAAGGAAACCATTGCCGCCTTCAAGGCGATCGTGAACGGCGAGTACGACCACCTGCCCGAGCAGGCCTTCTACATGGTTGGCACCATCGACGAAGCCGTCGAAAAAGCCAAGACCATCCAGTAAGCGGACGGAAAAAGGACAGCCATCATGGCCATGACCATCCATGTCGATATCGTGAGCGCGGAAGCCTCCATCTACTCGGGTCTCGCCGAGTTCGTGGTGGTGCCTGCCGAGATGGGCGAAGTGGGCATCTATCCGCGCCATACCCCGCTCCTCACGCGCATCAAGCCGGGGTCCGTGCGCATCAAGTCGCCGGACAAGGCCGAGGAAGACCTGATCTACGTCTCCGGCGGTATCCTGGAAGTCCAGCCCGGCGTGGTCACCATCCTGTCCGACACCGCCCTGCGCGGCGCCGACCTGGACGAGGCCCGCGTCATGGAAGCCAAGCGCCAGGCCGAGGAGGCCATGAAAAACCGCTCCTCGTCCATGGATTACGCCCGCGCCCAGGCCGAACTGGCGGAGGCTGTGGCACAACTGGCCGCCATCCAGAAACTGCGCAAGATCAAGCACTGAGGCAGGTAGGAATGGCGGACGAAACGGCAGCCCGGATGGCTGCCGTTTTCTTTTGCGCGGCCCGGACAGCGGCAGGCCGGCTGTTTATACTTACGCGCGTTTCCGGTCCCACCTGATAACAAGCAGCCCGAGCCGCCCCCCATGAGCACAGCCCTGAATGTCGTCATCCTCGCCGCCGGCAAGGGTACCCGGATGAAATCCGATCTGCCCAAGGTCCTGCACCCCCTCGCCGGCAAACCCCTGCTCGGCCACGTGCTCGCCGCTGCCGATAGCCTGGCCCCGGAAAAGATCTGCGTGGTTTATGGCCATGGCGGCGAAGTCCTGCCCCAGGCCATCGCTCGTCCAGATCTCGCCTGGGCGAAACAGGAACCCCAGCTCGGCACCGGCCACGCGGTGCAGCAAGCCGTCCCCTATCTCAATCCGGACGCCCTTTGTCTGATTCTCTACGGCGACGTGCCCCTGACACGGCCGGAAACGCTCCAGGAAATGACCCTCATCGCCCGGGAAGGCGTCATCGCCCTGCTCACCGTGCGACTCGCCAATCCCGCCGGCTACGGTCGCATCGTGCGCAACGCCCGGGGTCAGGTGGAGCGCATCGTCGAGCACAAGGACGCCAGCCCCGAGGAGTTGGCCATCGACGAGGTGAACACCGGCATCCTCTGCCTGCCCGCCGGCAAGCTTGCCGGCTGGCTGTCCCGGCTCACCAACAAGAATGCCCAGGGCGAGTACTACCTCACCGATGTGATCGGCATGGCCGCCGCCGAGGGCGAGAAGGTCATTCCCTGCCACCCGGCCGCCGAGTGGGAAGTGCTGGGCATCAACAGCCGCCAGCAACTGGCCGAACTGGAGCGCACCCATCAGAGCAACATCGCCGACACCCTCATGGTCCAGGGCGTCACCCTCATCGACCCGGCCCGCATCGACGTGCGCGGCAGCCTGGAGTGCGGCAAGGATGTGCTAATCGATGTCAACTGCGTGTTCGAGGGTCGCGTCGTTCTTGGCGATGGCGTGAAAGTGGGCGCTAACTGCGTGCTCAAGGACACCCAGGTCGAAGCGGGCGTGGAAATACGCCCGTTCTGCCATTTCGAAGGCGCGAAAGTCGGCGCCCGCGCCCAGATCGGCCCCTTTTCGCGCCTGCGCCCGGGCACCGACCTGGCCGAGGAAACCCACATCGGCAACTTCGTCGAGATCAAGAACAGCCAGGTGGGCTTCAATTCCAAGATCAACCATCTGTCCTATGTGGGCGATGCCACCGTGGGCCGCAAGGTGAACATCGGGGCCGGCACCATCACCTGCAATTACGACGGTGCCAACAAGTTCCGCACGGTGATCGAGGACAACGCCTTCATCGGTTCTGACACCCAGCTTGTCGCTCCCGTCACCGTGGGCGAAGGTGCCACCCTGGGCGCCGGTACCACGCTGACTAAGGATGCGCCCGCCGGCCAGCTTACCCTGTCCCGTGCGAAGCAACTCACCATTCCCGGCTGGCAGCGGCCGGTCAAGAAGAAATAACCAGGTATTAGAAATACGAGGAGAACAGCATGTGTGGCATTGTTGGCGCAGTCGCCCAACGAAACGTGGTTCCCATCCTGATAGAGGGCCTGCAACGTCTGGAATACCGGGGCTATGACTCCGCCGGCTTGGCCGTACGCCAAGCAGACGGCCATCTGGCCCGCATCCGATCCGTGGGCAAGGTGGCGATGCTGCGCCAGCTGGTGGAGGCGAACCCCATCAGCGGCGATCTCGGTATCGCCCATACCCGTTGGGCCACCCACGGAATTCCCGCTGAACGTAACGCCCACCCTCACATGAGTGGTGAGAAAGTGGCCGTGGTGCACAACGGCATCATCGAAAACCATGCCGAACTGCGCGGAGAACTCAAAGCCAAGGGCTTTTTCTTCACTTCGGAAACCGATACGGAAGTGATCGCTCACCTCCTGGCCTATCTGCTGGATAGTGAGCCTGACCTTCTGCATGCCGTCCAGAAGGCGGTGAAGCGTCTGGTCGGCGCCTACGGACTCGCTGTGTCCACGCCCAACGAGCCTGACCGGCTGGTGGTCGCCCGAGCCGGCAGTCCTCTGGTGGTCGGTCTCGGTGTGGGCGAGAACTTCATCGCCTCCGACGTTTTCGCCCTGTTGCCTGTCACCCAGCGCTTCATGTTCCTGGAAGAAGGCGACATTGCCGAAATTCGCCGGGACTCTGTCCGCGTCTTCGATGTCGCTGGCAATGCCGTCCAGCGTCCAGAGCGCATTTCCCAGATCTCCGCGTCTACCGCCGACAAAGGCCCTTATCAGCACTACATGCTGAAGGAAATCTTCGAGCAGCCCGCGGTGATTTCGGAAACCCTTGAAGGCCGCATCCACAAGGGCAAGTTGCTGGAGGAAAGCTTCGGACACGAGGCCAAGACGCTATTCGACAAGACCGGGGGTGTCCATATCATCGCCTGCGGCACCAGTTACCACGCCGGCATGGTGGCGCGTTACTGGCTGGAAGAGATCGGTATCCCTTGTAGCGTCGAAGTGGCCAGCGAATACCGCTACCGCAAGGTGGTGGTGCCGCCCGGCACGCTTTTCCTATCCATTTCCCAGTCCGGTGAGACGGCCGACACCCTGGCTGCCTTGCGCTTCGCCAAACAGGCGGGCTACGTGGGCTCCCTGACCATCTGCAACGTGCCGGAAAGCTCCCTTACTCGGGAATCCGATGTTGCCCTGATGACCCGGGCCGGGCCTGAAATCGGTGTGGCCTCCACCAAGGCCTTCACGACTCAGCTCACCGCGCTGCGTCTGGTCACTCTGGCGCTGGCAAAACGGCGGGGTTTATCCGCCGATGATGAGAAGCGCCTGGTGGATGAACTGCATGCCCTTCCCCGCCAGGTGGAAGTGGTGCTGAAACTATCGGATGCCATCAAAACCATGGCGGAAGCCTTTGCCGACAAGGTCCATGCTTTGTTCCTGGGGCGCGGGCCGTTCTACCCCATTGCCCTGGAAGGCGCTCTCAAGCTAAAGGAAATCTCCTACATACACGCCGAGGCCTACCCTGCCGGCGAGCTGAAGCACGGCCCCCTGGCCCTGGTGGACGCCTCCATGCCCGTGGTTTGTGCCCTGCCGGATGACCCACTGCTGGACAAGGTTCTGTCCAACCTTCAGGAAGTCCGCGCCCGGGGCGGCGAGTTGTTCCTGTTCAGCGACCAGACCGTGAAGATCGAATTGGACCGTTACCAGAACCTGACCCTGGCAGACATCTATCCGAGCACGGCACCCATCGTCTACAGTGTGCCGCTGCAACTTCTGGCTTATCACGTGGCAGTGCTGAAGGGCACCGACGTGGATCAGCCCCGCAATCTGGCCAAGTCGGTCACAGTGGAATAACAGCCTACTGAAACAGGCATCTAACTCAGAAAGGCAACAGAGATGGCAGTCATTGCGGTATTCAACCAGAAAGGCGGCGTAGGCAAGACCACCACCACGCTCAACGTTGCTGCCTCTCTGGCCCTGCTGGAACGCAAACCTATCGTGCTGGATCTCGATCCCCAGGCCCATGTCAGCCTGGCACTGGGCGTGAAGAATCCCCCCAGCAATGCTTCCATTGCCGCGTTTTTCCGCGACAAAACCCCGGTGGATCGGCTCATCCGCCGTCTCGGCAATGGAATTCGACTGTTGCCAGGCCATCCGGACCTGTCCAAGATCGACGCGATGATGGGTTCCACGCCGGGGGTGGCGGGCAGCCTGAAACGAGGGCTGGAAGCCACCCTGGCCTGGGAAGACTCCCCGATCCTCATAGATTGTGCCCCGGCCCTGGGCGTGCTTTCCCTGAACGCGCTGTTTGCCGCGGACCGGGTTCTGATTCCGGTCACCGCTGACTTTCTCTCCATTCAGGGCCTGAACCGTCTGGATATGGCCCTCAACGTGCTGGAAGGCCCGCTCAAGCGGCGTATCCCGCGTCGTGTCGTGATGACCCGTTTCGACGAAAGCAAGCCACTGTGCCGCGAAGCCCTGGCCAGCTTGAAGAGCCGCTACGGAGAGAACCTGTGTGAAACCCGCATCCAGGACGACCCGGCCCTGTCCGAGAGCCCGGCCCATGGCATGGACATCTTCGCTTACTCGGCCGATTCCCCCGGCGCCCACGACTACAGGCTGCTCACCATGGAGTTGCTGTCCAAGGGGTTTTTTCAATAAACCATTCATCCACGCGTGAATACGGAATAACACGAATGACTCGGGGGCCAAATCCGCGGCCCACCCTTCCGCTCACCGATTCCGCATGGCCCGTGGCCTCGTTTCGTGTTCATTCGTGCTATTTCGTGGATAAAACGGTTATCCCATGTCCAATGCCGATTGGCTGAACCGTACCCAGGCGGCTCTCTGGCATCCCTGCACCCAGATGAAACATCTGGAGCGGATGCCACCCCTGCCCATCGAGCGGGGTGAAGGCCCCTGGCTCATCGACTACGATGGCCGCCGCTACCTGGATTGCATTTCCTCATGGTGGGTGAATCTGTTCGGCCACGCCAATCCGCGCATCAACTCGGCCATCACGGATCAACTAGGCAAGATCGAACACGTCATCCTGGCCGGCTGCACCCATGCCCCGGTGGTGGAACTCTCGGAACGGCTGGGAAGGCTCACCGGCCTGGGCCACGCCTTCTATGGCTCCGATGGCGCCAGCGCCACCGAGATCGCCCTGAAGATGAGCTTCCACTACTGGCGCAACCGGGACCGGCCCCAGAAGACCAATTTTGTCAGCCTGCAAAACGGCTATCACGGCGAAACGCTAGGCGCTCTATCGGTTACCGACGTCGCCCTGTTCAAGGACACCTACGCACCGCTTCTACGCCAGTCCCACCAGTTGCCCAGTCCGGACTGGCGCTTGGCAGAGCCGGGTGAATCCGCCGAGGCCTATGCCCTACGCTGCGCCGACCATGCGGAAGCCTTCCTGTCCGAGTGCGCCGACTCCACCGCCGCCGTCATCCTCGAACCGCTGGTCCAGGGCGCCGCTGGCATGGCCATGTACCACCCCGCCTATCTGGCCCGCTTGCGGGCTTTGTGCGATGAATACGGCGTCCACCTGATCGCCGACGAAATCGCAGTCGGCTTCGGCCGCACAGGTAGCCTGTTCGCCTGTCAGCAGGCCGGTATCAAACCGGACTTCCTCTGTCTGTCAAAAGGCATTACCGGCGGTTACCTCCCGCTTTCCTGTGTCCTCACCACGGACGCCGTCTATGCCGCCTTCTACGACGATGCCAGCGCCAGGGGGTTTCTCCACTCCCACTCCTACACCGGCAACCCCCTGGCCTGCCGTGCCGCCCTGGCTGTGCTGGACATATTCGAGCAGGACAATGTCATCACTGCCAACCGGATGAAGGCTGCTCGCTTCACGGAGCTGCTGAGTGCAGCCATCGCCGCCTATCCCAGCGTTCGGCATTTCCGCCAAACCGGCATGATCTGGGCCTTCGACGTACAACATGCGGCGCCCCATTTCGCCCGGGATTTCCACCAACGCGCCCTGGCCCGTGGCCTGTTCATACGGCCCATCGGCAACACCGTCTATTTCATGCCCCCCTATGTCATCGAAGAACCGGAGATGGTCCTGATGGCTCACGTGACCCACGAGCTCCTAGCTCAGATATGAAAGAGGTTTCAATGTATCGTCTTGTTATGTTGCTGTTGGCCGCCACGCCCTTTGTCACGTTTGCGGCCGAACTCGACCACGAACACAGCAAACCCATCGAGCGGCGCAAACCCATCCTCCTCAAAGCTGAGGAAGCCGCCCACATACGCTTGGAAATGCGCACCTTTCTTTCCGGTGTACAGAAGATCGTCACCGGCGCCGCCCACAACGATATGCGGATGGTCGCGGAAGCCGCCCAGTCCGTCGGCATGGCCGCCGCCCATGAAGTTCCCGCCGGCCTGCGCGAGAAACTACCCCTGGAGTTCAAGAAGCTGGGCCACGCAACCCATACCGGCTTTGACGATCTGGCACGGGACGCAGCCAGCATGGCCGACCCCAACCTGGCCTTGAAACAACTCAGCCAGTTGATGTCGAACTGCATTTCCTGCCATGCCACATTTCGGATCGAAACACGTGCAGGCGGCAAGCATTGAGGTTTCTAGGCCGGTTTGATTCAGCTTTCCAGATGGTGGGTCAACGGGATTGCCGGCCGGTAATCCTCACTCAGCCGAGGCCGGCACATCCAGGCTGACCGGCACGATGTGGCGGCCGCCCCTGCGATCCTTCACGATCAGGCTGAGAGGAATCTTGTCGCCGGGTTTGATCCGGGTCTTGAGGCCGATCAGCATGACGTGCAGACCGCCCGGTTCCAGGCTGACGGTGGTGTCCTTGGGCAGTTCGATCTTTTTCAGCTCGCGCATTTCCATCATGCCGCCATCCATGCGCATGAAATGCAGCTCCACGCTCCTCGCCGCCGGCGAGGCCCCTTTCACCAGGGCCATGTCGCTATCAGCGGTGAGCTTCATGAATGCGCCGGCCACTTTCTGGCCAGGCGCGGTGGGGCGCACCCAGGCACTCTCCACCTTGACTTCGGCGGCCGCGGCCAGGTGACAGAAAAGGACAGCGCACAGGGTGGAAAACACTGGGTTCATGGACATACGGACTCCTGGGATCAATACATCGGAAAACACGGGTGGCAGCGAGGGTGCGGGGGTCGGCGGGGATCAGACGGAATCTCCGAATACCAGGCTCTCGCCGTTGTCCAGCCAGACCTGCCACATCTGAAACAGGCTGAGGGCGCGGAAACGGCCTGCCACAGCCTGAATGGGTTCGTGGTGGGAAACCACCAAAACGCAGGGGGCTTCGCTCCGGGCCAGGTCATCGAGGAAACCGTGCACCCGTACCACCATCTCCCGGTAGGACTCGCCACCCGGCGCCTTCCAGGTGAAGGGATCAGGAGCGGCGGACATGGCTTGAAGGTAATCGGTGACGGATTCACCCTCGAAGCCGGTGCGGCGGTCGTCGAGCCGGGCATCGACGATGATCTCGGCACCATGATGGAGATTGACGATCGCGGCGGTTTCCTGTGCCCTTTGCAGCCGGGACACGTAGATGCGGGCGATGGGCTGAGCCCGCAGCCGGTCGGCGGCCCGGTCGGCCTGGGCGCGGCCTTCCTCGGTGAGTGGCACCGGCAGCGCCGGGTCGGAATTGCAACGGCCCAGACGGTTGTAGGCGGATTCGCCGTGGCGCAGGAACACCATCTTCATGCCGCCACCAGGATTTCTCCCTTGCCGCCGAAGGCCAGGTCGCCGATGTGGCGGCGCATGCGCCGGCTGGCAGGCACCGCGCCCGGCAGCAGGGTTTCCGCGTGGCGATGCAGCAGTCCCAGGTAGGACAACTCCACCACGCCGGCATCGTTGAAGGTGGCGGGCAGCCCGGCCGGCGCCCGGCCCAGTACCAGGGAGCCCCGGCGCAGGCCGAAACCCGCCATCGCTCCGCATGCGCCGGCCACGGCGATGGTGCCGGCCAGCAGGCGGCTGCCGCAGTGGTCGCCGGCGTCGCCGCGGATCAGGATCAGGCCCCGGCGCATACGGTCGCCAGCGCGGGCGCCGACGCTGCCCGCCACCGTCACCACGCCGCCGGCCATGCCGTTGCGCTCACCGATGCGCGCCGCGCCTAGCCAGTCGCCGGCGCGGCCCTCGATGCGGATCAGGCCGCCCTTCATACCGGAAGCCGCGAAGTCACCGGCGCCGCCGCGCAGCACCAGTTCACCGCCGCTCATGCCCTGTCCGGCGAAATCGCCGGCCGGTCCTTCGACGATGAGTCGGCCGGCGCCCATGTCAGCGCCCAGGTCGTCCAGGCAGGCCCGCTCGCAGCGGATCACCAGGCATTCCGCCGTGCCGGCCTGGACCTCGAACAACTCGCCCAGGGGCGTCGGAGCGCCGTCGTGGCCCACGGTCAGGACGGCGATGTCCGCCGGCGACAGTCCCGCGATGAGTTCCGGCAGGATGCCGGCCATGTCCACCCGGCCGGAAGCGCCACCACGCTGGGTCAGGGTGGTCATGCCAATATCTCCCGCAAGCGGTAATGGAACTGCCCCAGCTTGCCGCCGTAGTTGCCCGCCGACAGGCGCAGGATGCCGCCCGCCGCGCCGATGGCGCAGACCGCCTCCAGGCCAGCCTTCATGGCCACGCGCATGTCGGCGTCGGTGACCGCGTCGATGACGATCTCCAGCACTGCTTCCACTTCCGGGCCCAGTTCGGTCTTCGCCACGCCGCGCAAGGTGGGGCAGAAGGCGTCGTTGGTGGAAGCGGGCAGGGCCTTGTACTTGGAACCCACTTTGGAACCGGAGCGCACCACGCCGCCGGGGAAGGGCGCGATGGCGCCGGGCACGCCTTTGATGGCTTCCACCGCCGCTTCGCAGGCCGCCAGGGCCTGGGCACGGGAACGGGCCAGCACCAGGAAGTTGCCGCCGCCCACCGAGCGCAGCAGGCCGGTGGATTCCTCGGCCAGGAACTCCCCGTCCATGACCGGGATGCGCCAGTAGCGTTTGCCGGCGAGGAGTTTCGACATCTGCCAGCCATCGCCGAAGTAGCGCAGGTTCTTGCCCAGGGGCAGTCGCTCCTCCCCCTCGCAGCCGGCGAACACGGCGGTGGAAGGGCAGGTAAGCACGCACTGGCCGACGCGGCGTTCCAATTGCTTGCCCAGTTCCTTGGTGGACACGGCGAACAGCAGGCCGGCCACGCCGGGGCGGCCGTCCGGGGTTTCCTCGGGGGAGAGCTCCCGTTCGATGCCCGCCTCGCAGCCGCAGGCGATGACCGAGGTGGCGAAGCCGAAGGCCGCGTTCGCCGCGTGCTTCGCCCAGGTCAGGGTATCCGCGGTGATGAGGATGCGGGTGGCCTTCATGCCGAAGGCCTCGGCATAGGTGTCGTCGATGAGGACGCCGTTGATGATCATGATGCGAAAGTTCCGGAAGTGGGTGGTGCGGTCGAGCGAAGGGCGGAGAAATCCCCCCTGTCCCCCCTTTTGCAAAGGGGGGAACCCCCGGGCAGAACGCTGAAGCCACTCCCCCCTTTGGAAAAGGGGGGACAGGGGGGATTCAACCCGCGTGCCCACAAGGCCAAGCCCTCAATATCCCACCCCGCCATCACGTCTTCCTCCCGCCGCACTGGTGCGGAATCAGTTTGCTCGCCCCGCAGGCGCAAACCTCCTCGTCACTCAGCTTGATGTGTTCCATCCGCACCGTCATGTAGCGGTCGAAATAGTCCTTCAACGGCTTCTCGATGCCCTTGTCGTACTCGGGCTTTACCGCGTGCAGGGCGCCGTTGACCACTTTCACCACCTGGCCGTCGCGCACGATCTGCTCGCCATCCTTGAACACGTATTCCGGCTTGGCGAACATGGCTTCCCGGTCCGGATCGTCCCGGTAGACCACGATGTCGGCGGCGGCGCCCGCGCCCAGGTGGCCGCGATCGGTCAGGCCCAGGGAACGGGCCGGCGCGGCGCGGGTCATGATGGCGATCTCGTACAGGCTGTATTCCCGTTCCATGCCGCGCAACTGGCTGTGCGCCGCGGCTTCCGCGTTGATCTCGTCCAGCTTGGAATTGCGGAAACCCCGGTCCATGAGCAGGCGGATCAGGTGCGGGTAGCTGGTGAACGGCGCGCCGTTGGGATGGTCGGTGGTGAGGAAGATGCGCCAGGGGTCGCTGACGCGCAGGAACAGTTCCAGGCCGATGGCCCATTGCAGCGCGTTGACGAAGTTCTTGTCCTTGTACTTGAAGGGCACCACGCCGCAGCCGGCGTCGCACTCGATGTCCATGACCACCCACTTGTCCGGGCTGGCGTGGCCCCGGTTGCGGTGTTGGGCCATGTTGTCGCCGGAGGCGGTGACGGTCTGGCCGAACAGGATCTGGCCCACATCCGCCGAGACGTTGGCCATGCGGTTGATGGCGTCGGCGATGCGTTCCGCTTCCGAGGAGAACTTGCGCTCCCCTTCCGTGCCGTAGCTGTGGAACTGGATGTGGGTCAGGTGGATGGGCAGCCCCTCGGCGGCGGCCATGGTGGCCAAAGTGGTGTCGGCGTTGCCGGGGATGCCCAGGTTGCTGGCGTGCACGTGCAGCGGGTGGGCCACGCCCAGTTCGTGCACGGCGCGGGCCAGGGCCTGGATGACGCGCCGGGGAGTGACGCCGTAATGGGGATGGGCCTCGTCCAGATCCAGGTTGCGGGCGTTGAACTTGAACGCCGAGATGCCGCCTGGGTTCACCACCTTGATGGCCATGGCCTGGCTGGCGTCCAGGGTCCAGCCGACGTAGTCGTTGATCAGGCGCTGGTCGGCGCCGGATGAGAGCAGGCGCAGGAAGAAATCGTCGCTACCCAGCATGGCGTAGGCGCCCTTGTCCACCATGGGGATGTCGCCCATCTCCAGGTGGGCGTGGCGCGCGTTGGCGGGCAGCATGGCCGGCTCGAAGCAGGCGGTGTAGCCCATCTCGGCGTAGCGGTAGCCGGTGGTCCAGGTTGACGGCGCGGCGTGGCCGCAGCCGGCGTGGAGATGGCCGCCTCCCGCCAGGGATCGGGCCGGCACCGGATCGATGCGGTGGTCTTCCGGCAGCAAGGCGCGGGCGATGTTCATCTTGCCGCCGCCGATGTGGGTATGCAGGTCGATGGCGCCGGCCATCACCACGCGGCCGGCCAGGTCGATTTCGCTGTCGATGACGGCATCGGGGCCGGGCGCGGCGACGACGCGGCCGGCTTCCACGTAAAGGTCGCGCACCTGCCCGTCGATGCCGTGGGCGGGGTCGTAGAGGCGTCCGCCCTTAAGCCGCAGCATGGTTCAGCTCCTTCCGGATCATGGCCAAGACCTGGGCGACGCCGGGCAACCCGCTGGTGACGGGCGCCGCCAGGGGCAGGGCCACCACGCCGTCCATGCGGTGCAGGAAGCCGATCTGCTGCACGCCGGGCACGGCCACCGGGATGAACACGTCCGGCGGGGTGGCAAAAGCCATGTCGGCGCGGCCCAGGACGATGGCCGGTTGGGCGCACGCCGGAGGTTTGCGCTCCGGATCGAAAGCGGAAATCCATACCAGGGCATCCACCTCCCCGCTCGCCAGCAGGCTGTCGGTGCCGTAGCGGAGCGGGTCGTAATGGGGGCCGCCGGCGGTGTAGGCGGTGCGCAGGGGATAGCCGGTCTGCCAGGTGCAGACCTGGGCGGCGCAGGTGTCGCCGTCGTTGCCGCCCAGGGGCAGGCCGGACCAGCGGGTGTCCCGGTTCAGATCCTTGACCAGGTCCACCATGGCCTGCACGGTCAGGTCGGCCTGGGGGAAGTCCAGTTCCGCCGCGTTCCACACCAGCACGCCGTAGCGGGCGGCGCGCAGGGCGTCGAGCAGCTCGTCGAGCTGGGCGATGGGCACGCCGGCCACGTCCGCGGCATCCAAGCGCTTGCCGGCCAGACGGGCGCGCAGGGCGGCGAACAGCTCGCCGAGCCGTTCGCGCGGACAGGGGATGGCGAGATCCACGCCGCTCAAGTTGTTCGCCGGGCCGTCCCAACAACGACTTGGCCCCCACGGGCGGCGGCTCGGGCGCTTTTCCTGAGCCGGGGGCACAGCCAACTCCGCCTTGGCGGAAAGCGGCGGCGACGGCAATGCGGGAAGCAGGGCGATGAGGCGCCGGCGCGGCTCGCCGAACTGGGATTCGCCCGCCAGCAGGCGCTCGAAGAAACGGGGGAAGGTCGCGGCATCGGTGCCCGCCAGCAGGACCAGATCGGCCCGGTTGCGCACTTCCGACAGGGTGGTGGTCATCCAGCCGCCGTCCTGGAAAGCCAGGATGTTGCGGAACTGGGCGCGGCCGTTCATGTGATCGAGCACGCCGCCCACCTGTTCCGCCAGGGCGATGGCGGCGCGCTGGCCGGTGACGTCGCAGGCCAGGCCGCCGATCAGGGGACGGCGGGCGGCGGCGAGGATGCGCGCCGCGGCGCGGCAGGCCGCGTCGGCATCCACGACCTGGCCGCCGACCCGGGCCTGGCCGTCCGAAGGCGCATCGAACAGACGTTCGGAACGGGGGCAGCCCCCCGCTTCGATACGGGCGCGGCCATTGGCGACGGCGATGCGCAGGTCATCACAGAGCAAACCGCAAAAGGGACAGGTGATATCGGGCACGGGCGATGTGTCTTCCAGAGAGGGCCGAGCAACTATGCAGGGATCGTGCCATGTCTTGGCAAAGTCGACGAACCCGAGCCGGTCCGTCGGGGAATCAATACCTTCCGCGCGGCCCGGTGCTTCGCTCCCGCCGGCTTTCCTGTCACGGCGCTGGCACAAGCCTCGTGACACTGTGTCACGGCCGGCCCCGCCGCTTCTCGCTAGGAGTTTGATTGGCAAGGAGATTTCCCCATGGCATGGGGCTTGCTATTGATGTTGCCCAAGCCCATCGATGGAAAAAACCATGTCCCTGGCAGTGTTCCAAAGCGTCACCGTCCATGCTCCGGCACGGCTGCATATGGGGTTTCTCGACCTCAATGGCGGCCTGGGCAGACGCTTCGGCAGCCTGGGCCTGGCCCTGGACGAACTGGCGGCGCGGGTCACCGTCAGCCCGGCCGAAGGCGTTTACGCCGAAGGGCCCCAGGCCGAGCGGGCCGCCGACTACGGGCGCCGCGCCCTCGCCGCGTTGGGCTTCGGGTCGGGAGACATCACATCGGGTGCCCGAACTGGAGCCCATTCCGGAGCCCATATCCGGGTTGAGCAGGCCATTCCCGACCACGCCGGCCTGGGTTCCGGCACCCAGCTCGCCCTGGCGGTGGGTACCGCGCTGGCGCGGCTGCACGACATCGACTGGCCGGCCCGGGACATCGCCCGCGCCCTGGGCCGGGGCGGCCGCTCGGGCATCGGCCTGGGCCTGTTCGGCCAGGGCGGCTTCCTGGTGGACGGCGGCCGGCGCGGCGACCAGGATGAGCCGCCCACCGCCATCGTCCGCATGGAATTCCCCGCCGCCTGGCGCCTGCTGCTGGTATTCGACCACGGCTTCAAGGGCCTGCACGGCGCCCAGGAGAAACAGGCCTTCGCCGATCTGCCCAGATTCTCCGAGGAACGCGCCGGCCAGCTCTGCCGGCTGGCCCTGATGGGCGCCCTGCCGGCCCTGGCGGAACAGGACATCCAGGGCTTCGGCGCCGCCGTCAGCGGCATCCAGGATCTGGTCGGCGATCATTTCGCCCCCGCCCAGGGCGGCCGCTATGCCAGCCCCCGCGTCAGCCGCGCCCTGGCCTGGCTGCGCGAACACGGCGCCGCCGGCATCGGGCAAAGCTCCTGGGGCCCCACCGGTTTCGCCCTGGTCGATTCCGAAGTCGCGGCCCACGGTCTGGCCCGGGCCGCCCGCGTGGAACTGGCCGACGCGGGCCTGGAATTCATGGTCTGCGCCGCCCGTAACCGGGGCGCTGACATCACCGGCGAGATGCGCTCCCTGCGCGCCGCTGCCGGGTAACGCCGGGTACGGTGAATAACGACAACTGGAAATCAGATCATGGAAAAGCCCTTCCTCCTCCACTTCGCCACGCCCGGCGCCCGGGTCAGCCCCTTCGATGTGAACATGGCCTACGACGCGGGCTGGGACGCGGTGATCCCCTATGCTGGCGTCGGCCTTGAGGACATCGCCGGCTTCACCCAGGATGCCATCTTCTCACGCGGCCCCAGGGGCGTGAAACGCACCGGCATCTTCATCGGCGGCCGCGACGCGGTGTTGGCCAGCGACATGCTGGAGGCGGCGCGCAAGGCCATGGTGCCGCCCTTCGAAGTGTCGGTGTTCGCCGATCCCAGCGGCGCCTTCACCACGGCGGCCGCCATGGTCGCCAAGGTGGAGCGGGCACTGGCCAAGTCCCACGGGCTGACCCTGGCCGGGCGCCGTGTCGCAGTGTTCGGCGGTACCGGCCCGGTGGGCATGATCGCGGCGGCGCTGGCGGCGCAAGCCGGCGCCGAAGTCACCATCCCTGGCCATGATGGCATCGCCCGCGCCCAGGAGGCGGTAACGTTTCTGAACGCGCGCTTCGGCACCGCCATCGCCGCCGCCGACGCGAGCGGTGTGGCTGAGAAGGACACTCTGGTCGCGGAAAGCGAAGTCTTGCTCGCCACGGCAAAGGCGGGGGTGCAGGTCATTGCCCCGGCCCATCTCGCCCTGGCCTCGCGCCTGCTGGTGGCGGCGGACATCAACGCAGTGCCGCCGGCCGGCATCGAGGGCATCGGCGTCATGGACGACGCCGCGCCCCTGGCCGCCGCCTCCGGCAAGGCCGTGGCCATCGGCCCCCTGGCCATCGGCAACGTCAAGTACAAGGTGCAGCAGGGCTTGCTGCAACGGATGCGGGCGGCGGAGAAGCCGCTCTACCTGGGCTTCGCGGAATGCCTGGACGAGGCGCGCGGGCATGCGGCCTGAGGCTTTCCTCCTGGTTTCCCTGTCCGGACGCGGCCTGGCCCAGGCGGCGGCGCGTGCCGGCGGCCACGCGGCGGGCATGGATGCCTTCGCCGACCGGGACACCTGCGATTTGGCCCGGGCCTGGGAAAAAGCGCCCCTGAACGACGCCTGGGAGTTCGAGGCCGACGCCCTCGTGGCCAGCGCCGACCGGCTCTGCCCGGCAGGGCGCTGCGCCGGGCTGGTCTACGGTTCCGGCTTCGAGTCCCAACCGGCCTTGCTGGAACGGCTGGCCCGGGGCCGGACCTTGTTCGGCAACGCCCCGGAAAGCCTGGCGCGGGCCAACGACCCCGCCTACTTTTTCGATCTGGCGCGCCGTCTCGGCCTGCCCCATCCGGAGACCCGGACGACACCCCCCCCCGATCCCGCCGGTTGGCTGGTCAAACGGGCCGGCGCCAGTGGCGGCCTGCACATCCGCCGCGCCGCGCAAGCCGACGCGCGGCCGGACGACTACTTCCAGCGTCAGGTACCCGGCACACCCTGTTCCCTGCTGTTCCTCGCTAACGGCCACGCCATCCTCCCGGTGGGTTTCAACCGCATGTTGCCGGCGCCGCCGGCGGCGCCGACGCCCTGGGCCTATTCCGGCGCAGTCGCCCTGGCCGGGCTGCCGGACTCCGTGCAAGCCGGGGCGCTGGAAGCGGCCCGCGCCCTCACCGCCGAACTGGGCCTGGTGGGCCTGAACGGCCTGGATTTCATGCTGGACGGCGAAAGCTGGAACCTGCTGGAACTCAATCCCCGGCCCACCGCCACCCTGGAACTGTGGGACGCGGACCCGCTGCCCGCCTTGTTCGACCTGCACGTCCGGGCCTGCCGGGGCGAATTGCCGGAAGCCCTGCCCGGACCGGCTGGCGCGCGCGCCGTCGCAGTGGCCTACGCGCCGGCGCCGGTGCGCATTCCCCCGGGCTTCCCCTGGCCGGAATGGTGCGCCGACCTGCCCCGGAGCGGCGTGAACATCCCGCCCGGCGAGCCGGTATGCACCGTTCGCGCCCTGGCTGAAGACGCCGCTGGCGCGGAAACCCTTGCCCTGTCCCGGCGCCGGATCATTCTGGAACGCCTGGTGCACATCCATTCCGCCTGTCTCGCGAACCGCTCATGAACACCCGACCCAGCATCAACACACTGACCGCTCCCCTGGTGGAACGCCTGGTGGAACAGGCCGACGAACTGCGCCTGGCCGTCTCGCGCCAGGACAACGGCACGCGCATCGTCGACGCGGGCATCCAGGTCCCCGGCGGCATCGAAGCCGGCCGCCGCATCGCCGAAATATGCCTGGGCGGTCTCGGCCGCGTGGCCCTGCATCCCGGCGGCGCCGACGCCGGCTGGCCCTGGGAACTCGCGGTGTCCACCGCCCAGCCGGTGCTGGCCTGCCTGGGCAGCCAGTACGCGGGCTGGAGCCTGGCCCACGGCGAGGGCAAGGGCGGCTTCTTCGCCCTCGGCTCCGGCCCCGGCCGCGCCCTTGCCGGCAAGGAGGAACTGTTCGCCGAACTGGGTTACCGGGACGGTTCGACCAGCGCCTGCCTGGTGCTGGAGACCGACAGGACGCCGCCCCTGCCCCTGCTCGACAAGATCGCCGACCAGTGCAAGGTGGCGCCGGAGAACCTCACCCTCATCCTCACCCCCACCACCAGTCTGGCCGGCAGCGTGCAGGTGGTGGCGCGGGTGCTGGAAGTGGCCCTGCACAAGGCCCACTTCCTCGGCTTTCCCCTGGAGCACATCGTCGACGGCATGGGCACGGCACCGCTCTGCCCGCCCTCGCCGGATTTCCTCACCGCCATGGGCCGCACCAACGACGCCATCCTGTTCGGCGGCCGGGTACAGCTTTTCGTGTCCGGCGCGGAAGCCGCCGCCGAGGATCTGGCGAAGCGCCTGCCCAGCGAGGCCTCCGCCGACTACGGCCAGCCCTTCGCTCAGGTGTTCAAGGCGGCCGGCCACGACTTCTATAAGATCGATCCGCTGCTGTTCGCCCCGGCCCGGGTGACGGTGACCAGCCTGGCCTCGGGACGCAGCTTCCGGGCGGGGCGGCTGAACGCCGAACTGCTGGAGCGTTCGTTCGCATGACCGGCCGCATCGCCCTCTTCACCGACGATCCGGGCTGGCACGGCAAGCGTCTGACGCAGGCCTTCGCCCGGCGCGGCTACGAGGCGGTCTACGTGGCACTGGCCGATTGCCGGGTGGACCTGGAGGGGGCCGACTTGCTGGGCGGCATCGTCATCCCCGGCTTCGAGGAGCGCCTGCCGGACGCCGCCTTCGTGCGCGGGGTGTCGGGCGGCAGCCTGGAGCAGGTGGTGCTGCGCCTGGATTTCCTGCATGTCCTGCCGGCGCTGGGCGTGCCGGTCTACAACCCTGCCCGGGCCATCGAGAAGAGCGTGGACAAGGCCATGACCAGCCTCCTGCTCAAGGTGTCCGGCGTGCCGACGCCCGCCACCTGGGCCGCCGAATCCGAGGCCCAGGCGCGCGGCATCCTCATGCGGGAAAGCGCGCGCGGCAACGAGCTGGTGCTGAAGCCCCTGTTCGGTTCCCAGGGCAAGGGCCTGCGCCGCCTGGCCACGCCCGCCGACCTGCCGCCGGTGTGCGACTGCCAGGGCGTGTATTACCTGCAACGCTACGTCGGCCCTTCGGACGAAGCGGCCGGCTGGGAAGACTACCGGGTGCTGGTGGTGGGCGGTTCCGCCCGCGCCGCCATGACGCGCCGGGGCGCCTCCTGGATCAACAACGTGGCCCAGGGCGCCGCCTGCGCGCCGGCGCCCGCCGACCCGGAGCTGTACCGCCTGGCGGAAGCCGCGACCCGCGCCCTGGAGATGGATTACGCCGGCGTGGATGTGATGCGCGACCGGGACGGCCGCCTGACCGTGCTGGAGGTGAACAGCATCCCCGCCTGGCGCGGCCTGCAAAGCGTGACGAAGGCCGACATCGCCCAGATGCTGGCCGACGATCTGATCGACCGCCATCTCGCCCGCACGCGCCGGGAGTTGCGGGCATGAACCCCTGCGCCGCAGCCTTCCTGCACGCCTGCGAGCTGGACGTGCTGGCCCTGAAACCGGGCAATGTGAGCGTGGACTCCCCCGGCCACGGCATGAGCGCGGAGGATTTCCGCGCCAGCGCCCAAGTTGCCGCGCCCATCCTGTGCGACGCCGGGCTGACGGTGGGCGAGCGGGTCTACTGGGCCATGGAAGCCACCTGGGACACGGTGGCCTGCAACACCAACCTGGGCATCCTGCTGCTGGCCGCGCCCCTGATCCACGCCGCCCAGCGCCGCTTGCCGGATGAATCCTTCCTGCGGCGGCTGCAACGCACCCTGGCCGGCTTGGGCCGGGAGGACGCGGACTGGGTGTATCGCGCCATCCGCCTGGCCAACCCCGCCGGCCTCGGCCGCAGCGAGCGCCACGACGTCGCCCAGCCGCCCGCCGTCACCCTGCTCGCGGCCATGCACGAGGCGGCGTCGCGGGACCGCATCGCGCGCCAGTACACCAACGTCTATTCCGATGTGTTCGAGATCGGCCTGCCCCGTCTGCGCGAAGGGCGCGCCCGCTGGAACGGCGAGGAACAGGCGGTGACCACCGCGTTCATGGGCTTCCTGGCCGCCTTCCCGGACAGCCATGTGCTGCGCAAATACGGCGCCGCATCCTCGGAGGCGGTGCTGATCCAGGCCGCCGCCTGCCAGGCCGAACTGGACCGCTGCGCGGACTGGGCGGCGGCCCGGCCCCATCTGGAACAACTGGATGACGCCTTCAAAGCCGCCCGCATCAATCCCGGCACCAGCGCTGACCTGACCGTGGCGACCTGCTTGGCGGAGCGCCTGCTCATGGCGGATTTCGATTCACAACGTGTACCGGTGGGTGGCTCGGCGCCGGAACGCGACCTTTGGTTAGCCGAGCCGACTTTTTTCGTTTCAACTCAAGGAGGATGTCATGGCAAAGATTGATCGCGTAATGGTAGGTGAGTCCCTGGTGGGCGACGGCAACGAGGTGGCCCACATTGATCTGCTGATCGGACCGCGCGGCAGCGCGGCCGAAACGGCGTTCTGCAACGGCCTGGTCAACAACAAGGACGGCTTTACCAGCCTGCTGGCGGTGGTGGCCCCCAATCTGCCCTGCAAGCCCAACACCATGATGTTCAACAAGGTGACCATCAAGGGCGCGAAACAGGCGGTGCAGATGTTCGGGCCGGCCCAGCGCGGCGTGGCCATGGCCGTGGCCGATTGCGTGGAAGACGGCACCATTCCCATGGACGAGGCCGACAACCTGTTCATCAGTGTGGGTGTGTTCATCCATTGGCAGGCCGAGGACGACGCCAAGATCCAGGACTACAACTACGAAGCCACCAAGCAGTCCATCAAGCGCGCCGTCGCCGGCACGCCCACGGCCGCCGAAGTGGTGGCGAAGAAGGGTAGCACCGGCCATCCCTTCGCCGCCCACGTCTAAGCCGCGGAGAGAAGGCATGGTGGCTTGCCGGGAGTGCGGCGCGGAACTGGTGGACAAGGCGCGGCTGGATACCGGGCATCCGCTCGCGTGCAGCGGCCTGCCCCTCCAGGAATACGCCCCGCGCCACACCCTGCCCCTGGACCTGTTGCTGTCTCCGGACAGGATCGGGGAAGGGGACGCCGAAGCGGACGCCGGGGCGGCCCCGCCTTACCTGGCGGGTCCGCTTCCCGACGAGGCGGCCCGGGCCGTGCTGGCGGGCTTGCGCCTGGCCGGCAAGGTGCGGGAAGCGGGCAGCCTGTGCCACGTGGAAGGCGAGGTGGCTTGGCTGGATCTGCTGTTCTGGGATCTGGCCAAACTGTCCACCTATGGTTTTTGCTTCCGCCAGGACTACCACTACGCCCCCGGCACCCATCGGGTGGTGGCGAGGAATCGCCTGTCCACCCAAAAGCGCAATCTGGTCGGCCCCTGGCTTCCCGCCAGGGTGCCTCCGCCGGAACAGCGTTTGCGGTACGCATGCTATCTGGCCCATGCCGCCGAACGGCATGCCGGATTTCTGTTCCTGCCCTTCGCTTCCGCCGACGAAGCCGAAGCGGCAGCCCAATTCCTGCGGCGGGAAGCCATGCCCGTGGTCTGGGCGCGCTTCCATCCGGACACCCCGGAAGTCACGGTGAGCAAGGAAGTGGTGTTCGATTCCGCCCACTTCCTCACCGACCATCCCGCCAAGTGCAGCAACCTGCACGGCGACCGCTACGTGCTGCACGTGAAGGTGAGCGGCCGGATCGACCCGGTCACCGGCTGCGTGCTGGATTACGGTTATCTCAAGCGGGTGGTGAACGCCCGCGTGGTGGATCGCTTCGACCACCACACCCTGAACTACGAGACGCCCCAGTCCTGGTGCCGCTACCGCGGCCCGGACATGGAAACCTGGCAGGAACAGGGTTCCCAGCCCCCGCTCGGGCGCTTCACCGACCCCGCCCTGGGCCTGTCTCCCTGGCGGGAAGCACTGCGTCCCCGGGTAACGGATCATGCCAGGCGGCAAGCTCGGCCCGGCTGAGGCGGCCGTCGTGCAGGGCGGAGGCCAGCAGCACGCCGGCGGCGCCGGCCCGGGCGAGGGCGGCCAGATCGGCGCCGCCGCGCACGCCGCCCGCCGCGTGGAAGCACCGGTCCGGCGCCCGCCCGCGCAGGGCGGCGAGGCGTTCCAGGTCAGGGCCGCCGCTGCCACCCACCCGTTCCAGGTTCATGACGATGACATCCCTGGGCCAGAGCGCGGCGCTTTCCAGCAGGGCGCGCGGACCGAGGAATTCGTCGCCGCGAAAATCCAGGGACAGGATGGCTTGTGCGTCCAGACTGGCCGCCTCCCCCTCGTCCAGGCTTTCGCTGCCGAATACCGGCCGGATCGGGGCGGCGCCCAGGGTGCCGGCGAGGCGGCCCGCGTCCACCCAGAATTCAAGCGCCGGATGGGCCCGGCCCAATGCGGCGACGACAGCGCGATGATCGCCCCGCGCCAGGATCGCATCCAGGTCGGCGATGTAGCAGCAACGAAACGGATGCAGTTCCAGCAAGCCGTCCAGCACCGCCGCCGGCTCGCTCGATCGGCACAGGGCGGAAACCAGCGGGCGGTATTCGTCGCGCCTGCCCTCCCGGGCATGCACCACCCGGCCGCCCATCAGGTCGAGCACGGGTATCAGGCGCAGAGGTAGGGACATGAAGGTTTTCGTCTACGAATTCGTCACGGGCGGCGGTTGCGCCGGGGAGCCGCTGCCGGACTTCCTGGCCGACGGCGAGTTGATGTGGCGGGCACTGGTGGATGATCTCACCGCTATCACGGGGGTGGAAGTCATCACCCTGCGCGACGCGCGCCTCGATCAGCCGCGCCTGCCGCGCCTTCACATCGTCACAACCCGCGCCGCCAGCTTCGACGACGATTTCAACCATTGCCTGGATGCGGCGGACGCGGTGCTGACCGTGGCACCGGAAAGCGGCGGCATCCTGGAACTGGTCAACCGGGATGTGCTGGCATCGGGCAAGCGCCTGCTGGGTAGCCGGCCCGGCGGGGTGCGCATCGCCGCCAGCAAGACGGCCACCGCCTCGCGGTTGGCGGAATTCGGCGTGGAAGCCATCCCGACCTACACTTCGCCCTATCTCATCGAAGAGGAATGCCCGGTGGTCATGAAACCCGACGACGGCGCCGGTTGCCAGGACACGCGGCTGTTCGCCAGCCTGACCGACGCCGAAACCTGGACACTGATGCATGCCGCGCGCGGCTGCATCTACCAGCCCTACGTGCCGGGCGAACCCTTGTCCCTGTCCCTGCTGTGCGCCGACGGGCAGGCCCAGTTGCTGGCCGTGAACCGCCAGCGGGTGGTTGCCCGCAACGGTTTGCTCGGCTTCCACGGTGTCACCGTCAACGCCATCGCCGACACCGATGGCCGCTACGCTGAACTGGCCGGCCGGGTGGCGGCGGCGATCCCGGATCTGTGGGGCTATGTGGGTGTGGATTTGATCGAGGCTGCCGGCGGACAGGCCGTGGTGGTGGAGGTGAATCCGCGCCCCACCGTGTCCTATGCCGGCCTGCGCGCGGCCCTGGATTGCAATCCGGCCGAACGCCTGCTCGATCTGCCCGTTTTCAGCCCCTGCCGGGGCGTGCACCCCGTACACCTGGAGACGCATCATGGCCACTGACGCGGTGCTCGGCTGGGACGTGGGCGGCGCCCACCTGAAGGCGGCCCGCCTCGAAGCGGACGGTCGTGTGTCCGGGGTCTGGCAGGAATACTGCCCCCTGTGGCGCGGAATGGATCACCTGGACAGCGCCATCGACAGCATCCTGGGCGACATGAACCCAACTCCGGTTCGCCACGGCGTCACCATGACCGGCGAGATGACCGACCTGTTCGCCGACCGCACCGATGGTGTGCACACCCTGGTGGACATCCTGTGCCGGCGGCTGGGGGCCGAGAAGGTGCGTTTCTACGCTGGCGCCGACGGCTGGCTCAACGCCGGTTCCGCGCGCCTCCGGCCCCAGCGGGTGGCCTCCGCCAACTGGCACGCCACGGCGGCCCTGGTAGCCGCGCGCCTGGGTGAAGCCTTGCTGGTGGACATCGGCAGCACCACTTCCGACCTCATTCCCGTGCGCGGCCGTCAGGTGGCCACCACCAGCGACAGTGACGCCGATCGTCTGGCGGCGGGGGAACTGGTATACAGCGGCGCGGTACGCACGCCTCTCATGGCCCTGGCCGATTCGGCGCCGGTACAGGGCCGCTGGATACCTCTGATGGCCGAGCATTTCGCCACCAGCGCCGATATCTACCGGATCCTGGGCTGGCTGCCCGAAGGCGCCGATCTGCAGGACAGCGCCGACGGCGGCGCCAAGACTCCGGCGGCAAGCCGGGTTCGTCTGGCACGCATGGTGGGGCGCGATGCCGACGAACTGCCGGAAGATACCTGGAGCGAACTGGCCGCCTGGTTCGCCGATGCCCAATTGGAGAAGATCACCCGGGCCGCCCGCCTGGTCCTGTCCCGGGGGCTGTTGCCCGCTGGCGCGCCGGTGGTCACGGCCGGCGTGGGGGCGTTTCTCGCAGAGCGGCTGGCGGCCCGCCTTGGCCGGCCGGTTCTGGATTTCGCCGAACTGCTGGGCGAGCCGCTGGAAAGAAATTGGACGGCTTGGTGCGCGCCGGCCGTCGCCGCGGGTTGGCTGCTGAAGGAGGAGAAGTCATGAGCACACCGAATGGCCGCATTGCCTCCCTCCCCTACCGCCCGGACAGCGCCGAACTGTTCGAGGCCATCGCCGACGAACCCTGGGCTGTTTTCCTGGACAGCGGCCGACCGCGCTCCACGGCCGGACGCCTGGACATCCTGGCGGCGCGGCCCTACGCAACGCTGGTGACACGGGGCGGCATGACCGAGATCCGCCGATCGGGCAAAACCCCCCTGGGCGACGCCAGCCTGTCCCCCGCCGACCCCTTTGAACTGTTGCGCGCGGAATTGGCGGCGGATGCGCGGTCCAGCCCCTTGCCCTTCGCCGGTGGCGCCATCGGCTACTTCGGCTACGATCTGGCCCGTCGTGTTGAACGACTACAGGTTCGAGCCCGTGACGCGGAAGCCATCCCTGAGATGGCGGTGGGCATCTACGACTGGGCGGTGCTGGTAGACCACGAGTCCAGGCAATCCTGGCTGGTTTCCGCCGGCCGTGACGCGCGCACCGCAGCGGCTTGGGACAAGCTGGTCGAACTGTTTTCCGAGCCGCCCCTGCCAGGTTCCCGTCAGCCCTTCAGGGTCACCGGGCCGGTGGCATCCAACTTCGACGCAAACACCTACCAACGCGCCTTCGCCCGCATTCAGCGCTACATCGGCGCCGGCGACTGCTACCAGGTCAACCTGGCCCAGCGCTTCGCGGCACCAGTGGCGGGAGATCACTGGCTGGGCTACCAGGCCTTGCGCCGGCTCAATCCGGCGCCCTATTCCGCCTATCTGAACCACCCCGCCTGCCGCATCCTGTCCTCCTCGCCGGAACGCTTCCTGGAAGTGAAGCGCAGCAGGGTGGAAACCAAGCCCATCAAGGGCACCAGGCCCCGGGCCGCCGCACCCGAGGCGGATTCCGCCCTGGCACGGGAACTGTGCGAAAGCGCCAAAGACCGGGCCGAGAACCTGATGATCGTGGACCTCTTGCGCAACGATCTGGGCAAGGTGTGTGCGCCGGGTTCCGTGGCAGTGCCCAAGCTGTTCGCCCTGGAAAGCTTCACTACCGTGCATCATCTGGTCAGCACTGTCACCGGCAGGCTTGCGCAAGGGTTGGATGCCATTGCATTACTGCGCGCTTCCTTCCCCGGCGGCTCCATCACCGGCGCGCCCAAGCTGCGCAGCATGGAGATCATCGAGGAACTGGAGCCGAACCGGCGCGGCGTCTATTGCGGCGCCATCGGCTGGCTGGGCTTCAACGGCGACATGGATACCAACATCGCCATCCGCACCCTGGTTTCCTCGGAAGGCCAGATACGCTTCTGGGCCGGCGGCGGCATCGTCGCCGACTCCAGGGCAGACGCCGAATACCAGGAATGCCTGGACAAGGCGGCGGCCATGCTGCGCCTGATCGCCCAGCATCGGGTAGGCGACAGCGGGCAAGCGGCCAATTGATCCGGGTCGTCAAGCTGGGCGGCAGCCTGCATACAGCCCCGGAACTGGCCGATTGGCTCAGCGCGGTCGCCAACGCGGGTGGGCGCGTTGTCCTGGTTCCCGGCGGTGGTCCCTTCGCCGACCAGGTCCGAGTGGCCCAGGCCCGCTGGCGTTTTTCCGATTCCATGGCCCATCGCATGGCGCTGCTCGCCATGGAACAGTATGGGCTGATGCTGTGTGGGCTGGCCTCCGGACTGGAACCCGCCGCCAGTCGAGACGAAATCGCCGTACTCCTGGCTCGGGGCGCCACGCCAGTCTGGCAGCCGACCAAGCTTTGCCTGAACGACCCGGATATACCGGAAAATTGGGACGTCACTTCCGACAGCCTGGCCCTATGGCTGGCCGGCGTACTCGATGCCGATGCCGTGGCCCTCATCAAGCATGCCGCGCCCGGCGCGGACAAGGATATCGCCCAACTTGCCGAGGCGGGCCAGGTGGACCGGGCGTTCCCAGCCTATCTGGCCCGCCGCCCTCTGCCCGTGCGGATTTTCGGCCGGAACGACATGATTGCCTTCGAGAAATGGCTGGACGATCCAGCCTGTCAGCCCGGCAACGATAACCCGTGAAGTGAACTGGGCTTGCGCGCCTGGGCGGCCCAATATCTGGGCCGATACGCGTAGCCAGCCGGGGCCAGGAACGATCCTGGGGTTCAAGGTCTGAGGCACCCCCCGGACCGACGCACCAACTAGCGGGCGTCTGGCGCCATATTCAGGGTTTGCCGCCAGATGCGGACCGAGCGGCTCATGCCCCGGATGACGGTATCGGCGAGCAGCAGCGAGCTGCCGCGCCAGAGCCGGTCCTGGAGGTTGAACCAGGGATTCAGGCCGCTCAAGGCCATCACGCGGGCTTCTTGCGCAAGCAACGCCCGAAAGCCATCCATGGAGCGTTTCCAGAACGCGCTTTCGTCGATAGTCGATGTGCCGGTGCCGGCCTCATCCACCGCTTGACGCCAAAGCTCCACGGCGCGCTCGTCGGAGACACCGGCGCGGCGTGCCAGCCAGGGCAGCAGCTTGGGCGGCCGTGTATCGAAACTGACTGTCCTCATCTCGAATTCCTTTCATTTATCAGCATCGGTAGATACCGAAAACCAGTTATTGCTGCATTGCAACAATGCCTTTATACACTGACAGGACAAAAGGAAAGTGACATGGGCGCCGACATCGGAAATTCCGGAATGAGGCCTTGCGAAAACAACACATTGGCCGGTAACAGGCCTACCCCGCAGTGCCGAACCAGAACTCGTTGCCTTTGACGAGGAACTCGTCGTAGCGCATGTAGTGGGTA
Source organism: uncultured Thiobacillus sp. (assembly GCA_964513695.1). Taxonomy (GTDB): domain Bacteria; phylum Pseudomonadota; class Gammaproteobacteria; order Burkholderiales; family Thiobacillaceae; genus PFJX01. Next base: position 1,716 of record CAZEOR010000001.1, on the reverse strand, counting down.
CCGTCGCAGGAGAAAGTCAGACTGATCATGCCATTGAACAGGTTGAGGGAAGACATGCGCAGGTAGATGTTCTCGTCAGCCATGCGCAGGTCGCGCAGGTGGGCCAGGATGCGCGGGATATCCTCGGGAGGAACCACCGCTTCGGCCGGGTAGGGACGGGACGGGTAGACCAGGCATATGTCCGGGTCGCTCAGGGCTTCCTGATCCAGGATGCGATAGCGAAACGGGTCGTCTATGGTCCACACGGTGGCCTGACTGCTGGAGAAGTGGACGATGCACTGGAACACGCCCCGTTCCATCAACAACTCGCCCAGGATGGACAGACCTTTTTCCAGGCCCCGGTCCAGGGCGCTTTCCGCGCGGCATTGCTGGAACACCATGCCGCGGATCGACGGATCGCCCCGCACCTGGCGCCAGTGGCCCGATTCCTCGTACAGGTCCGCCGTCACCGGCAGGTCGCGCAGGTCGAAATCGGCGCCCAGGTAGCCCAGTGGCCGGCCATCCTCGCCGCGCACCATCTGCAAGGCCGTGAGGGAGGGTCGCTGCTTCATCAGGCTGATGTAGGCATCCGAGAGCAGGAAGCCCCAGGCGGGCACCGCCTCCTGCATGTAGGGACGCCGCGACCGGTCGCGGCCGTAGTGTTCCGGCGCCAGGCCCTCGGCGCTGACGTTGTCGCAGTTCTGGATGCCGTCGAAGCCGACACAGTAGAGATAGGTGCAATGGGGAATGTCCGGGAAGCCCGCCAGCAGCACCGCGTCCAGGCTTTCCCGGCAGCCCCAGGCCGGGGCGCACTTTTCCGCCAGCCGGGCCAGGGGTTCGTGCAACATTTGCGCGAGTTTCTCGCGCTGGAGATAGATGCTGTCCTTCCAGGAGGGTTTCATGGACCGTCTTCCGGGGTGTTGTTCGTTTGACCCAAGGGTAGCGCGAGAAGGTTGAGGAAGATACTGGGGTAAACCTCGGTGTGACGACAGGTATCACTGTGCAAATGAAGCATCGTTTACGGATGGCCATTTGTAATTTGCCATGGCGCATGGCGGACTGGGGCTGACTAGCTCACCAGCGAATCGGTCAGTGCCAAGCGTTCGGCCACGGCGGCCAAGGCAACCGGGTCCAGGCCGGCGACGCGGACGTGCTCCCGACACAGGGCGCCGCGAAAGCCCAGATAGTCGGGTTTCAGGGGCAGCAGGCGGTCGATGTCGGCCAGTTTCAGGGAGCCGGCCAGGCCGGTGAGCAGGCCATGCGCCCGGGCGCGGCGGACGAAATCGGCCAGGACGGGCGGGGCCAGATGGGCAAGCAGGCCGCCGCCGCTTTTCCCGGCGGTATCCAGCATGACGCCGGCGAAACCCAGTTCGGCCAGACGGGGGATCAGTCCGTAGTCGGGCTCCCGGTCGGCGAACAGCACCGCGACCAGGGGCTGGCGCCCGGCGATGGCGGCCAGGGCGGCAAGGCAGGCGGCCAGATTCGGCGCAGGAAACAGGCCGATCTTGACGTAATCCACACCGGTTTCGGCCATCGCCGCGATCGCCGCGACGACAGCGGCCGGGTCCATGTCCGGGAAGTCGCCGACGGTGGCACTGACCGGGGCGCGGCTGAAGGCGGCCGATTGCCTCTATGCCGGCATCGCGACGCATTTCGTGCCCAGCGAGCGCCTGCCGGTGCTGCGCGATCTGCTCGCCGAAAATGCCGAGCCGGTGGAGGATATTCTCGAAACGCTGC